>JBMFTB010000047.1:0-9444 GCA_049967255.1 Thermoplasmata archaeon | reverse complement strand
ATATATGTAAGGATGATATAATGAGGATCTTTGATATGAGGTATCCTTAACTCTTACACATACTTATGGACGCTATAAAATAGGTTTTTTATAATGGATTCTCAATGGCACTAAAATATAAAAGTAAAAAATAAAAAATTTGCAAAAGATATATAAGCGAAATGCAAAGATAAAAATAGTGTATTAAGTGAAAAATAAAATTTGGAGATTCGCTTAAATTATTAAATAAAAATAGAAAGTAATAATGACATTTTTTGTTTATAAAATCTTAAAGGATTATTAATATAATAAAATTATAATGGATTAATTTTTCAAAAAGGATTTCTTCTCGGCCATGTTTTAGAAATCTTTATATATGAGTGTTTATACTTATTTTGTATGGATCTAAATAATTTAGGTTTAACCGAAAGAGAATTAGATTTCCTTCAGGTTATATATGATCTTTCGCAGGAAGGATGGGAACCTAGAGTTACAGAAGTATCGAAAAAATTGAATGTAAAACCATCAACATCTGAAGAATTTTTAGACCATTTAATTGAAAAAGGGTTTATTTTAAAAAAATCCGGAAGCATCAGGATCCTTGAAAAGGGAGAGGAAGTAGCAAAAACAATTAAAAGGAACCATAGGATTGTAGAAACTTTTCTCTATACTCTAGGTATGGATCTTGAAAATTCGTGCAAGAATGCTAAAGCAATGGAATATCATGTAACAGAAGAATTTATAGATTCAGTTTGTTCCCTTTTAGGTCATCCAAGTTTGTGCCCCCATGGAAGAGAAATCCCTCATGAAAGTACTTGCAAGGATAATACTTGCAAGCTGGAACTCGTTACAAAGGGGTGATAAAGGATGGATTTTCTTTCATTTTTATTAAGCCCCCCTAACAATTTATTCCTGTGGGAGATACTTGTTATTTCATTCATACTTGGATTGCTCCATGGGATTACACCGGATGAACATACATGGCCCATAACATTTAGTTATGCTATAGGTTCATATAGCACAAAAGGAGGTATGAAGGCGGGATTTTTGTTTTCACTGGGTTTTACGATACAGAGAGCGTTTTTAACATTTTTAGGTTTTATTGGTTTAGCATACATTTACAAAGAATACAATCTTGATGGCCCAGTTTACATGATTGTTGGTATTGTTATGGCAGTGGTTGGCTTTTATGTTTTAAAGGGTAAATATTTCCATTTGCCCATAGATAAATTCCTAGGTGGCAAGGCTCATCATACTGAAAATGCAAAGAGATTATCTCCAAGGGAGGTTCACCCTAAGGAGATTCCGTTGAAGATGACCATTGTCCATGGTCTTATCGCTGGTTTCGGTTTTGGTGCATATGCCACAGTCATTACATTCATACTTGCGCCTCAGGTGCCAAGCGTAATATATTCTCCGCTACCTGGATTATTGTTTGGCCTGGGCACAATGGTTATGCAAATAATAATTGGTGCTGCATTTGGTACTTTTCTTAGAAAGATGAAAATGAATGATGAGGATATCAAATATATTGGAAAAACGACAGCTGGTAGAACACTATATTATGGAGGCATTGCTTTTGCATTAATAGGTTTTCTTGTAATAGTATTGCCATCCATTGACAGTTTTGCAATATCTACAGGTGTAGGTATTCCAAATTTAAATGCTATAGATATTGGATTCTTGCTTGTCATCATCGTAGTTGGCATAATAGGTACATGGAGTATGTGGAAGAGTTATAAGGAAATAAAGAGTTTAAAGATGGAGGCAGAGAAAAAGCCAGAAATAACATAAATGTTATACAAAATTTTTTAAAGAAATTATGCGGAGGGAGGGATTTGAACCCTCGGATCTCTGCAGAAGTGGACCCTAAATCCACCACCTTTGGCCAGGCTCGGTAACCTCCGCTCAAAAAAGAAAAAAAATTTAGAACAGGCCTTTTTTGTAGACGTTTTTTGCAACGAAGGCATCTATCTTCCATGTAGGCTTAAGCGAACTGGCTACCTGCATTAGGTGGTCAAGACTGTCCACTTCCCAATGGCAAACAGCCATATTTTTGTTTTCTCCTAAATCAATGCTTATCAATTTTAAACCTGATGGCAATTTTTTCTCCTTTGCCATTGTCATTACCCTGTTTGCAAAATCCATGACCTGTTCTTTTTGGGAATCATCCCAGCTATGTACTACTACAACAGATACCATATTTCACTGTATTAATGATTTGGTTAATAAATTTTTCTATCTTTAATTAATTTTTTGAATAAAAAATTTTAGATTTAAATTAATCTAAACTTAAATATTTGTAAATATTTATCTGTGCAATGAAAGCTGCTGAAATTAAAATAGATAAAAATCTCTGTAAGGGCTGTGCAATATGCATAGATGTATGTCCTAAAAACACATTGGAGAGGTCTAATGAAGTTAATGAGTACGCATTGTTCTATCCTCGTGTAAGAGATCTTGATTCTTGCATAGTTTGTAGATTATGTGAACTTTATTGCCCAGATTTTGCCATAGAGGTGGTCCAGAAATGATAGAGCCTGGGGAGTACTTTGTAGAAGGTGATCTTGCAGCCGCATATGGTGCAATAAAATCAGGATGTAGATTTTTCGCGGGGTATCCTATAACACCTGCAAGTGAAATAACCCAGGCAATGGCTGAATTATTGCCAAGGGTTGGTGGTAAATTCCTCCAAATGGAGGATGAACTTGCATCAATCTCCGCTATAATTGGGGCCTCATGGGCGGGATTAAAATCCATGACAGCCACATCCGGCCCTGGATTTTCACTCATGCAGGAAAATATAGGATATGCAGCAATGACAGAAACACCTGTGGTGGTCATTAACGTTCAGAGGGCAGGTCCTTCAATAGGGCAGGCTACGCGTGCTGCACAGGGAGATGTTATGCAATCAAGATTTGGTTCACATGGTGATTATGAAAATATTGTTCTTTCACCCAATTCTGTTCAGGAAATGTTTGATTTTACGGTAAAGGCATTTAACCTTTCAGAAAGGTATAGGGTTCCTGTAATTTTGCTTTCAGATGCAGAGGTAGGACACATGATGGAAAGGCTGAAGATACCTGAAACTGTTGAAATTGTAAACAGAAAAATTGCAAAAACCTTTGAAGAAGCTACCAAGTACGGAGACGATCTTGTTCCGCCTATGGGCAGGTTTGGTGATGGTCTTGAATTAATGGTAACTGGTTCAACACACAGGCCAGATGGAACAAGGGATACAGGTAGCCCTGACGTTCAATCATCGCTTGTAACAAGGCTGGTTGAAAAAATAAACAAAAATAGGATTTACATTGAGGAATGGGAAGAAATGTTAACAGAAGATGCTGAAATTCTTATCATTGCATATGGTGCAACATCAAGACCAGCAAAGGGTGCTGTAATAAAGGCAAGGGAAAAGGGTATCAAGGCTGGATTTTTTAGGCCAAAGGTTCTCTGGCCTGCACCTGAGAGAAGAATGATCGAACTTGCGCATGTGAAAAAGGTCATTCTTCCAGAAATGTCTTTAAGAGGTTATTCGATGGAAATAGAAAAGATATTTTCAGGAAAATTTATACATTATCCGAAAGTAACAGGAACGGTTCACACTGTTTTTGAAATATTTAAAAAAATAGAGGAGGTGAATTCATGATCACTACCAATTACATTAAAAATGAATACATAAGGAGAATGCCATCCGCATTCTGCCCTGGTTGTGGAGATGGCCAAATACTCAATGCAATCGCAAGAGCAATAGATCATCTAAAGATACCAAGGAATGAGATTGCTGCAGTATCAGGTATAGGCTGTTCCGCATGGATTCCTTCACCATATTTAAGGGTGGATTCACTCCATACAACCCACGGTCGACCAATAGCATTCGCCACTGGTTTGAAGGTTGCAAATCCAAAATTGAAGGTAATTGTCGTCAGTGGAGATGGTGATTGTACAGGCATTGGTGGAAATCATCTTCTACATGCTGCCAGATCCAACATTGACATTACTGTTATTATGGTTAACAACGGTGTTTATGCAATGACAGGAGGACAGGTAGCTCCAACAACAGAACATGAATACAAAACAGTAACAACACCGTATGGAAACCCTGCCTTTGCATTAAATGTTTCAGAGGTTGTCGCAGCTGCCGGTGCTTCCTACGTTGCAAGATGGACAACATGGCATATGAACCAGCTAATAAGGTCTATTGAAAAAGCACTTACAAAGAAGGGTTTTGCGTTCATAGAGGTACTTTCACAGTGTCCAACATATGAAGGCAGAATACTTAACATGGATCATATTGAAATGCTTCACTGGTTCAGGGATAAGTTCAAAACAGATGAAAAGGGTGTATTCAGGATTGGTGAATTTGTTGACATAGAAAAACCTGAGCTTACAGATGAACTCCAGAAGATCATTGAGAAGGTGAAACAATGATTCAGATAAGGATAGGCGGTTGGGCTGGTCAGGGTGTTGTACTTGCGGGGACAATACTTTCACAGGCATTTTCAACTGTTATGAAGAAGAACGTTGTTATGACAAGGTCCTATACAGCTGCTGTAAGATCTGGCATAACAACATCCGATATTATAGTTGATGATTCAGAAATTTATGATTTAATGATTACCGAACCTAATGTTATGATCATTATGTACCAGAAAACATTCGACAGATATATTGATTTAATAAAAAAGAGCAATTATGTCATTATTGATTCTACAATGATTAAAAATGTTCCAGATGACTTGAACAATGTTTATAAAATAAAAGCCTCTGAAATTGCTGAAAAAATATCGAGTCCGAGGATTTCAAATATGGTATTGCTCGGTGCATATGCAAATATAACGGGCCATATACCATTACAAGCACTTGAAGAAAGTTTGAAAAAATATGTGTCAAAGAGGTATCTTGATGAAGATTTGAAGGCTATTCATTCTGGCTTTTCTTTATAGTCTTTAAGAATTCTTCATAATCATTTTCATCTATTTCAATAATAAATGATCCCACATAACCACAATCATTACATCTATATTTTTCACCTGTAATCATACCTGCCTCGTAATATATGTTTGTGCTACCGCATACAGGGCATACCTGTATTTTCATATTTTAATCAATTAAAGCAAGCATAAAAATATTGCTAATAATTCCTGACAACATGCCTAATTGTAAATATAAGGCCAACAATTATATTAAGATAAAATACAATGAATCTCCATATGAGTATTACCACACCAATAATATCCTTTGATATAAAAGGGCCGTAAAGGATTGCAGCAGTAATTTCAACTATACCACTTCCTCCGGGGGATATGGGAATGAGCGTTAAAAGAACGATGAAAATCTGTGCAAGAATGGAATATACCCATAGAGGGTTCTGATGAAACGCAAGCAAAACAATGGAGAATATCACAAAATCTGAGATCCAGAGTATTGCACTGAATATTATGACAATTACAAAATTTATCCTTTTTCTCATTATGAGAATATGCATGCCCTGATAAAAATACTTGAACTCAACCCTGAGTTTTTCCATTATCTTGAACCTTTTTTCTTTGTTCCTTATGAATATTTTAAAAAGAGGTTCAAGTTTCATTAGAAACGATTCAAAATTTTTATGTTTCCATACAATCATGAATACTGCTATCAAAAGTGCACTCAATGTAATTACTGCACCAAAAAGTAAATAGCCTAGGAATCCTGATAGCATAAAACTGAAAAATATTAAAAGAATTGGCAAAAGGGAAAGAAGGAATATTGCATCCGATACCCTTTCACCTATCACAATAGCCGTTGCATCACCTCCCCTAACCCCAAGTTCATTGAGCAGTTTAATCCTCACAGGTTCACCTCCTGCATTTGACGGCGTTACAGATGCAGCAAGAACATTTAGCATTACTATGTTCATTGATTGCCTGAAAGATATTTTATGGCCAAGGCTTTTTGCAAGAACTTTAATTCTACCTCCCCAGGAAAACCAGTAAATGATATGAAGGCCAATAGCTATTAGGATCAGCGTAGGATCTATGGATAGAAGATTTTTTAAAGTGTCCTTTGAATACGTGCCAGAAATTATTATGGCTATAACAACAACACTTATTACGATGGAAATGATAAGTATTTTTGTGTTCCAGCTCCTCCTCATTTCTACATCACTTCATCCATAAAATTTCTAATGCTCTTATCTATGCTATATCCTCCATCAAAACCTGTGTAGTTTTCAGTCTCTATCAATTCAAGCTTGAATTCTTCCTGTTTTGAATAACCAGATACATTTTTTCCATAAAGGTATTCAGCAAGGTATTCCTGCTCAGGTTGAGAAGGTGTGGGAATAAAGAAAGCTTTTCCACCTGTGTAAAATATGTCCATAATAGTTGAATAACCTGATCTTGATATAACTGTTTTTGCTCTGTTATAAAGCTTTTCCATGTCTTCTTGTGGTGCAAAACTTATAATCTTTCCATCATTTTTTTTCAAATCTGGTCTTCCAAGAACAATATAGTAATTGCCATCATATTTTTTGATTTCATTTTCAACAATTTTTTCAAAAATGGTGCGCTGTGGTTCAGGACCGGAAATGGTAACAAGTATGTCAATATCCTTAGCAATGTCAAGTTTTCTAAAATTGGATAAAGGTCCGATATAGCTTATTTTATTTTTATCTATGAATTTTGTATTATGAGAGAGATCCCCGGACAAAGAATTCTCAAAAAAATCTGGAACCAGTATTCTGTTAAAAAATTTACTCACATAGCTATTATAAAGCATGCTGAGAGTTTCTAGTGATTTGATCCTAAATGGATTCATAATGCGCAACTGGTGTGTAATTATATAAGATGGAATACCAGGATAAAATATTCCATATCTGTTATCTGAAATAATCATTTTAAAATTTTGCCTCTTTTGTATCTTTATGAATTCGTTGTGTTCTTCTATAAAGGAGCTAAGTATAGCTGGCGATTTTAAAAGTATATTGGGTATAAATGATGTCCTGCTCTTTGTGTATTCAATAGGATAATCAGGTAATTCAATAATGTCTATGCCATCTATGGATCTTTCAATATAATTCTTGGATCGTCCATATGCAATTACAGTTACATCATGTCCTTCTTTTATTAGTGTATTAATCAATGGTAGCGATCTGGATGCATGGCCAAGACCAAGGGAACATACGGCATAGGCAATCTTCATTTGTTTAGTTAAAATAACAAACTTATAAAAACATTTTTAAAAAATTTTGCATTATTCATTAATTAACATTATTGGTATTTTTGATAGTTCAATTACTTCCTTTTCAAGTTTTCCAAGTGCGAGTTCAGGTGAAAAATACCTGAATTTGTAGGAAAAGCCTCTTCTACCTCTTGACGCTACCATTATATCAAAATTCTCGCTTTCTTCAAGAATTCTTTTTAAAAGGTTCTTTCCTTCATATTCTTCTATTTCGAATTTTATGTTTAGTGAATTTGCATAGTTCTTAAGTGTTTCTATTAAACTTTTTTCTTTTATTTTTCCAAAGTGAAGCATTTTTACAGATGCATTAAAGTGTTTTGCAAAGTTTATGGAAAGCATACTTGCTCTAAAAGAATATTTGCTACCGCTTGACGGATTAAATATGCCTTTTATGGGATTAGTCTTGGAGATTGGTGTAACAAGGAGCGTTGGAATTTTGCTTTTTTCAATGATCCTCTTTGCTGTTGAACCTAGTTTGAATTCTTCTGTCCCTACCTTTGAACTTGTTGTTAGAACTATCAAATTCACATTATACTTCTTTGAATATGAAAGTATGGTTTTTGATGGAAAACCTTTAGCAATACAAGAATCACCTATTTTTACACCCCTTTTCTTTAATAAATCAATTGCCTCGTCTATTGCCTCTTTTTCAAGTGATTCCATTACATCAAGATAATCTGATGAATAGCTCGTGTAAAGGAGAACCGATTCTCCACTAATATCAACAACCCCAATGGTAAAATAAGTTGCCTCTGGAAATATTGATGTTATATATTCAATTGATTTTTGCATCAAGGGGTTCTTGTTTGTTGGAATAAGAATTCTATTTATTTTTCCAATATCAAAAGACCCTTCCATATTGTTATAAATAATAAAAAGCACCATAATAATTTTTTCTGTCTGATTTTTTAAAAATTGAGAATGAGAACATCAATTCTCCTACCCTGATTATTGTTTGTATTTATTTTTATTTTTGAATTCTTATATTTAGCATCATCCTTCAAGAATAATAAATCTTTCTCGTTAATAGGACCATTAAAAATAATTAATGTATTTTCAAGATTTTCATCAAGCCAAGGAAAGGATGTTGCCTCATCAAAGGCCTCTTTTAACTTATCCATCCTATCTGTAATACTCACACCAAATCCCAGCATCTTCTTTGATTTTGAAACAATATCAATGTAATCTTGAATTGACAGAGACTGGTAAATGTTCTTTACGATCATATAAGCAAGTTCTTTCTCTACATTATCAATTAATTTTATTGGAACGTCCCTGAATGCCTTAAAAATTTCATCCTTGCCAATAATTACCATAAGATCGAAATTCTCTTTAAAAGCATCAATAGATTTGATTGCTTTTTCGTACCTCGTTACCTCTGATTTAAATGGAAAAATAAAAATGCCCATTGTTATCATTTTAAGTTTTTTTGTAAATCTTCCAATAACATCTGTCAATGAAATTGCATATGGGTCCGAAAGATCTGCTATAATAACTAAAAGTTCAGCTTGCTTGCATCTGTTAAGTATGTTAATGAAAAAATCATCGTAATCAGTACTTATTTTTTCAGATTCAATCAATGATATCTTCTCCTGAGAAACAAATATAACATCCATACCAGGTTCACTGCTAAGATTCATTGATTGTACATTAAGCGATGATGAAACATATCTTGAAATTCCTATTCCCTTATTGCCAAGACCAGCAATGCAAATATTTTTCATCTTAATTCTTCACGCTCATTGAATATCTTTTCATAAATTTTTCTCGGGTCCTCTACCTCAATATTCTCGTTTGTCCTAATTATTTTTTTCATATTTTCTTTTCTGTATGTCCAGAGATGTATCCTCCATTGCCTCCCCTTTAACAGATTTACTTCCATTGATTCCGCCCTGAAAATGCCACATTCTTCGAGGTAATAAAAAATATCCCTGTCCAGAGGTGTTAATATGTTGTCAACAATGTAATCATCAAACCCAAAAAATCCTAAAATGTATTCGGTTAATTCATAAATTTCGCTGCTGTTCATACCTTTCTTAGAAAGAACCTTTGATAAAACATTGAAGAGTATGTCCCTTGTTATTACCTCTAAATTTTCTTCCACTTTGGAAAGGTAAATGTTACTGTTTTAAAAAATTTTCCATTTTAAAATGAAAAAATACAAATGTCAGCTACTCCTCGCTAAAGCTTCGGAGCTTGTTGCTGGTCTCCTGCTCCACCCGTGAGCGGAGTTTCATTGAA
>JBMFTB010000046.1:0-9460 GCA_049967255.1 Thermoplasmata archaeon | reverse complement strand
ATTAATTAGGAAATATTTAAATATAAAAAATATCATGATATGTAGGAGGTGTTTTAGAAATGGTTGAATCACCTAAAGAGAGTGAAAAAACACCCACACCACCCAAGAAGAAATCTACGACAATGTGGATTTCAGTAATCATTGTGATTATAGTAATTATAGCTGTGGTGGGTGTTGTTATGTATGAACAAACTCCGACAAAAAAACCAGTAACAGCACCCGCAGATATTCTTATAGGAACTTTATATGCATCCACTGGATCATTTGCAACCTCATCGATGCCCGAATATGACGGTTTGATGCTATGGGCGTCACAAGTAAATGCACAGGGAGGAATATATGTATCATCGTACGGGGAAAAATTGAAAGTAAAAATCATCTCATATGATGATTCAAGTGACCCAACAACGGCCGAAACGGATTATAATGAGCTAATAACAGTTAATAACGTCAATTTCCTTGTTGCTGATTTTGGTTCGGTTTTAACAGCCCCAGCAGTATCCCTAGCAGAATCACATCACGTGCTTTTATTTGATGTCACTGGATCTTCAGCATCTTTCTTTGCAACACCAAGTCCTTACATAGTTCTTACATCAATCCCCGGAAGCCCAGCATATGCTAAGTATGGAGCACCACAACTCTTGAGCCTTGGAATTACGAAGGTAGCAGTGGCTTATGCAGAAAATGATTTTACCACACCTTTGCAGCAGGTATTTGTAAGTGCCCTTGAAGCCGGAGGTGTCACTCCTGTATATGATCAGGGATTCCCGACAAGTACGACTGATTTTACTTCAATAATTACTACTATTGAATCATATAATCCTCAGGCTGTTATTTTCTATGGTTATCCATCTGATGATATTCCATTTATGAATCAGCTTCATTCGCTTGGCGTTCATTTTCCATATTTATTCACAATATTTCCTGGACAATTATTCACATTAATGGAACAGGCAGTTGGAACTAACATGACCTACACATTTACATATGCGTTTCCACCTTTAATAAAATTCCCTAATATAAATTATGGAATGAATTTAACTGCATTGGAAAGTATCTGGAATTCTACATACCCGAGTGTACCATTTGGGTACTTAAGCGTAGCCGGATATAATGCTGGATTAATAATTCAGGATGCTATTACAACGGCAGGATCTTTAAATGCAACGGCAGTCAGAAGCGCAATCAATACAATTTCAGGAACAATAACAACAGTTGATGGGTTATTTGAAGTTAATACTACAACTGGCATGCAAATAGGAGAAACACCACCTATTGGTCAAGTGGTACCTAATGGTTCAGGAGGCCTAAAAGTAAACATAGTTTATCCTTCTTCCTTAGCAAATGCTGCACCCATATACCCTGCTCCATCATAGACTGAAAAATTTTTTCTTTATTTCTTCATTTTTTAATATTTCTTCTTTATTTCCCTCAAATATAATTTTACCCAAGTCCATTATCATTACACTATCAGCAACTTTTGTAAAACTTGAATTTTGCTCTGCTATCAAAAAAGAAAAACCCATATTTTTTAGTTTATTTATTGTTTTAATTAATTTTTCTACATAAAGTGGAGATAATCCGGAAGAAGGTTCATCGAGTAAAAGCAAATTCGCTCCGGAAACTATTGCCATTGCTATTATTAACATTTTTCTTTGGCCACCGGATAATGAAGCTGCCCTATCCTTAACCTTTCCTGAAAGCTCTGGAAATAATTTAATTACATCATTTATATTATTTTTAACATTTTTTTGAGATATGGAGGATGCTACAATTAAATTCTCATAAACTGATAATTCTGGAAATACCCCCCATTCTGGTGCATAAAGCATTTTTCTTCTTGTCCTTTCTCTTGGATTTAATGTTGTAATATCCTCATTATTTAAAATTATTCTACCCTCTTTTACTGGTAAAATACCTGATAATGTTTTTAACAAAGTCGTCTTTCCACTTCCATTCAAGGCTAAAAGTACCTTCGTTTCATTATTCTTTATTTCAAATGATACACCCTTTATTATTTCTATATCACCATAACCAGAATGCACATTTTCAACTTTTAACATGTTCTTCACCAAAATAAATTTTTAATACATCGATATTATTAATTATCTCTTCATAAGTACCTTCAATCATTGGAGAACCATTGTTAAATACTATTACCCTACCACCAAGTTCCTTGACCAACCTCATTACATGACCTATGTATATTACTGAAATACCTTCTTTTCCAATCAATTTAATTTTATTTGATAATTCAATAATTTCAGACTCGGTTAAACCGGCTCCTATTTCATCTATGAAAAGATATTTAGGATTCCCAGCCAGTGCCCTTCCAAGATCTACAAATTTCATCTGGTCACTTGTTAGTTCATTTGTCATTTTATCAGCAATATTAGAAATTCCAAGCATTTTTAAAACATCTTCAGTCCTTTGTATAGCATCCTTTTTTTTCAATTTACCTGAGAATAGTGCTCCAATTAATATATTTTCTCGTACTGTTAAATTCATAAACGGTTTAGGTATTTGATATGTTCTTGCTATTCCAATCTTGGCCCTTCTATGAGGAGAAAGATGATTTATCTTTCTTTCATTTAATAGTATATAACCCGAATCCTCTCTGATTATTCCACTTATAACGTTTACAAGGGTTGTTTTCCCAGCCCCATTCGGACCTATTATTATTTTAATTCCTTCATCCTCTATCTTTAAATCAACATCTTTTAATGCATAAAGTTCTCCGAATTTCTTTGAGATTTTTTTCAATTCCATAGTCAAGGCAATTCCCTCCTAAAATATTTTTTTAAAATATCTTTTAAGCCATTTGGTAAAAATAGCATCAAAATCAAAATAAAAAGACCAAATATTAAAGTGAAATATTCGGAAAAACTTACACCTACCATATCATAAATACCATATAATAGAAGAGTACCAATGATTGGGCCCAAAATGGTACCACTCCCTCCAAATATCGTGAATGTGATAATAAAGATTGTAAATGTTATTGATAGAACAGCTTCGGGATAAAAAAAGCCCAAGTACCAACCATAAAGTGCACCAGCAGCTCCTGCAAATAGTGCACTTATTATCCAGGCAATGCCCCTATATAATGAAACATTGATTCCAGATAAAATTGATGTTGTTTGATCATCTCTTATTGATTTTAAAGCTAAACCAAAATTGCTTTTTTTAATAATGTAAGTCACTCCAATTATAACTATTAACAATATTAATGAGATTAAATAAACAATATTTGGTGCGAATACAGAAGAGGTTGAAAGTCCATATGGGCCACCAGTAATAGGTGTTAATGATTGGTTTGAAATTATATAATAAACTGCTTCAAACGAAGCTAAATTAGCAATGGCAAAATAAGCTCCTTTTAGCCTTAACATAGGTAAAAATATTACTGATAATCCAACGGAAAGCAAAATGCCTAATAAGAATGATAACATAATATTCAGACTGAATTTTACTCCTATACCAAAACCGTATGCACCCAATCCAAAAAATGCCGCGTAACCGAATGGCAAATATCCAGTGAAACCATAAATTATGTTGAATGATAAAGTAAGTGTAGCAAATAAAAGCATTGTTACAAAAAATGCCTGATTAGAATAGAAGAATGGACCGATAAAATAAAAAATGATAAAAAACGCAATAACAATTAATACAGATTTAAGTTCTTTTTCAAATTTCACGGATATTCACCCCCAAAATTCCGGACGGCTTTATGATTATTACAACAACCAAAATAATGAAGGTGAACATATATGCCCAACTTGGAACATATACATCTATTATGCTAATTATTATTCCATAAATTAATCCGCCAAATACAGTTCCTATTGGATTTCCAAGTCCACCAATTATTATGATTGAAAATGCTATTATGGTAATTAGAACTCCTTCATTCGGATATATTGAGCCAAAAATATATGGGGAAAAAATTCCGGCTATTGATGTAATGGTTAAACCAATTGCGAAAGTTATTGCAAATACAAGTGATATGTTAATACCATATGCCATTGCTGTTTCTCTACTTGACATCATGGCTTTTGTTGATCTACCCAATCTTGTATTGTTCAAATAGAAGAATGTAATTAAAATTGCAGCAACTGAAAACAGGCCTATGAATATTATAATAAAAGACATGGGAAATCCAAAAATAGTTACATATGAAATAGGAAGAAAATTTAATGGTAATGATCTGTATGATGCACCAAATTCTATAAATGTGAGAGATTCAATGGCCATGGATAAACCGAAAAAAGCTATAAATGAAGTCATTTCAGGATCTTTTGATTTGAGTAATTTTTTAACAATTCCATAATATAGAGCCAGTCCTGAAATGAAAAAAACAGGTGTTATAATTAACAAAGAAATTAAAGGTGAAAAACTATAAAAAAAATAAATCCAAAAAGCAAAATATGCAGAAAGCATTATAAAATCTCCATGAGCTAAATTTACAATTCTTAAAACTCCAAAAATTAAATTTAAACCTAAAGCCATAAATGAATAATACAACCCAATAAAAATACCTGTCAATATTGCATATGCAATTAATGATGACATCAATGTATAATACCTTTTTTTATACTTAACTTTTTCGCAACTGGTTATGCAGGTTTTTAATTAATTTTTTATACCATTTATTTATCCTTGAAAAATGTGAAAATTAGTTTTAAAAAAAATAATTTAATCATTTATGATCAAAAAAAAGATATTTTGCTTAGAAATAATTTTGTAAAATTTTTATTTTATTCAATTTTATTTATTTTTTATATATTTATCATCATAATGGGTATGTCAAATTTAATCTTACTAATTTTTTCCATTTTAGTTTTAATTTTTATAATCTCGATTTTGATATTTCCGGATAGGGAAAAAGATATTTTTTCTTATGTTATAGTTGCTATAATAATATTTTCACTTTTTTTCCTAACCATATTTATGACCTTTTTACTTGCATTTTCTTATGTGTTTTTATTAGTTTATTTTAATATTTTTTATCCGACACCCTCAAGTTTTTTCCAAAAAATAATAGACATCATGGACATTTTTATTCTTTCATCACCATTTATTTCATTAATCCTCATTTTCGTTAAACTGAACCTTGAAAAAATTGTTGATTTTTTCAAATTTCCATTTTTCAAACATTACTTAATTTCAAAATTGATTTTCTTTTTTTTAATTAGTGTTATTGTACTTTTAATTTACATATATCCCAATTTTTACCTTGGTATTTTAGAATATTTTGTATCAATAAAAAATATGTTTTTTTCAAAATTTTTAAAATGAAATAGGTGCAGGGGGAGGGATTTGAACCCTCGTAGTCCTACGACACGGGATCTTAAGTCCCGCTCCTTTGACCTGACTCGGATACCCCTGCAATTTTTTTCAGAGCTTTTTCTTAAGCAGTGAAGGTATATCCTGTGGATATGCTGCTACTTCCACACCCGCTTCATTCAACGCCTTTATCTTGCTTTCTGCAGTTCCCTTACCGCGTGTTATGATTGCACCAGCATGGCCCATTCTCTTTCCTGGAGGTGCGCTTCTTCCTGCTATGTATGCAACAACTGGCTTTTTAAATGCAGACTTTATGTATTCTGCTGCTTCCTCTTCAGCTGTACCCCCAATTTCTCCAACGAGTACAGCTGCTTTGGTTCTTGTTTCTTTATTTAACTCCTTAAGAACATCTGTAAAGCTCAAGCCAACGATAGCATCTCCACCAAGTCCTATAACAGTACTTTCACCTAAACCGCTATCTGTTATAGCCTTCACAATTTCATAAGTAAGCGTTCCGCTCCTTGAAATTACCGCAACATTACCTTTCCTGAATATATGGTTAGGCATAATGCCTATCTTACTATCAAATGGGACTGTTATTCCTGGGCCATTGGGACCTATGACCGTAACCCCCTTAGTTTTAGCTATGTTTATCATCTCTAACGAGTCATGGACAGGAACATGCTCTGTTAAAACATAAATCAGTTTTATACCTGCATCAAGCGCCTCATAAAATGCATCCTTGACATAGGGTGCAGGAACACTTATCATTGTTGCATTTGGTTCAAGATGTAAAGTTTCCTCAACTGTATCGAATACGGGAATACCATTAACTTCAGTACCTGCCTTGCCAGGAGATATACCAGCAATTACCTTTGTTCCAAATTTTACCATTTCATTCGCATGGAAAGAACCCTGATGGCCAGTAATACCTTGTACAATTACCCTCGTATTCTTATTAATATAAACCATTTCAATGCACCTCCTTGTATATTTCTGCCACTTTTGCAACACCTTCAGGCATTGTTGCAAATGCCTCAATATCATTATCCTTCAAAATCTGCCTACCTTCCTCTTCATGAACACCGCTCAACCTAACAACGATTGGTAATTCAATTTTTAATTCCTTCTTTGCAAGCACAATTCCCTGAGCAACAGTATCACATTTTGTCACACCACCAAATATGTTTACAAATATGATCTTTGGCCTCGCCTTTAAAACAAGCGGGAATGCATTTTTAACAATATCCACATTATCTGTTCCGCCTAAGTCCAAGAAATTTCTAGGCTTTAAACCATGGAGAAGAAGTGAATCAAGTGTTGCCATGGTAAGACCAGCGCCATTTGCAATTACACCAATTTCACCATCAAGTTCTACAAATGAATAATCCATAATCCTTGCCTCCCTTTCAAGATCTGTAAGATCATCAAGGTTTACAGGAACATCCTTGTGCCTGAAAAGGGAGTCAGAATCCACTATTACCTTTGAATCTGCAGCAACAATATTTCCTTCTTTTGTAACCACAAGCGGGTTTATTTCGACAAGTTCACAATCATAAGAATTAAATAATGTGTACATGTTTTTCAAAAGGCTTGAAAATTGTTTTGACTGATCGTTGTTTAAATTTAACTTTTTTGAAATAATTTTTGCCATATATGGTGAAAAGCCAACAATAGGATCTATCCAGTGCATTGAAATTCTGGATTCCTCAACATTTTCTATTTCAACACCACCTTCAGCACTAGCCATAATTAATGGTCTTTTCTTTCCTCTGTCAATGGTAATGGAAACATAAAGCTCCCGATCAATGTTCAATTTTTTCTCTAATAAAATATATTTTACTTTAGAACCCTTTATTGTTTGAGAAAACAGTTCATTTGCCTTTGCGATAGCATCATTTTTATTATCTGCAAATTTTATTCCGCCTGCCTTTCCTCTGCCTCCTACAAGCACCTGTGATTTCAATGCAACAGGAAATAAATCATCCTTGATTTCCTGCGGGTTCTGTATTACATAGCCTTCAGGCACAGGTATGCCAAACTTCCTAAACAGTTCTTTGCCTTGAAATTCATACAAATTCATGAAGATTCACCTTTTTATGGTAAAGGAAGATTTATTAAATAAATTTTTCATTATCCACATAGATGGTTGTAAAAGATAAGATAGGAAGAAGGAGGTATGTCATTGTTTATTCCACAGAAAATCTTAGTGAAATTTTGAAGCATCTTCACCTGAAATTCCATGTTGACCTAAAATTTATGTTCAAACTGGGGCATTATGCAGTGATCAGGATACCACACAAAGATAAAGATAGATTTTTAGAACTGCTTAATGATTTCAACGTGCCTACACTTAAAACTACTGGTACAATAAAAAAAGCAAAAGAGATTATAAAAAATAAAGAGTTAGGGTATTAGTTTTTTCAGCTTTAAAAGTGCTTCCTTTCTTTCATTTAAATCCAACCCTTCAACCATTTTCTCAAGAAATACAATTGATTCATCATATGCCTTTTTATCTACCGGTCTTGGGACACCATCTTTTCCACCAATGGCAAAAGAATACTTTACCGGGTCTTTCCAAGATGGTTCATCACCATATATAATGCTACCCATGTATGCAAGCGCTCTCACAGTAGCTGGACCAACATCTTTAATTGTAACTAGTTCCTCATAATTTTTCGGCTGAAATTCATAAATTTTTCTTAAATGTTCCCAGTTAATTCTCCATGGCATTGAAAAATATTTTATATTGTTATAATAATCAAGAGTTCTCATATTTTTAATTTCCCTAACAAAAAGGTTTTTGTATTTTTCTGGGTTTTCATTAACAATATCAACTGAGATCTTTCTTGTCCTTTCACTTTCTTTCGCGGTTAAATCAAGGACTTTTTCAAGAATAATATCAGAAAAAATTCCAGAATGGGGGGAATCGACAAATGAAGATATATTGCCCAGCCAGTGATATCTCCTCGCATATTTGTTTTCAGTATTCATTCCCTGTTGTACTACAGCCCATTCACCCGACTCTGAAATTACAATGGTATGGAAATAAAGAGAAAAACCGTCCTGTAAAAGCGTATTATCAACCTTAGCGCTCATCCTTGAAGCATAAATTAATTTATCAACGAATGAATCTTTAATATATGCATTTTTGTTTAGATCTAAAATTTCTTTTGGAGTATTTAGAGAATTCCTTCCTTTTCCGCCTGCTACTTTTATGCCTATTTCCCTCTTATTAAGGGCCTCCTTTATTGCACCCATCAAAACTGTTGTCGTTCCAGAGGAATGCCAATCAAAACCTGCAACCATGGAGAGAGCTTGAAAAAAATAAGGGTTTGAAAGCCTTCTTAGAACTTCCCCATTGCCATACTCATCCCTGATTATTGTTAAAATTGCACCTGAAAGCTTTACCATTCTAGGAAAAAGCCATGTTGGTGCTTTTCCATAATGTAAAGGCAGATTCGTTATTCCAATTTTTTGCACAAAAATAATGAATAATATCAAAATTTAATCTTTTTCCCTGTATTTGAAAATGGCATATATGAACACCCAAATCGAAAGAACTATAGCTTCGCCAATTTCAGGAAGTGCTTTTCCACCTGAAAGAACAAGGTTCATTATTATTCCCAAAGCAAGTATTGCCATAATAATTGTTAAGACTGCAAAGTAAATATTTTTCTTGATATATCCTCCGCCAAGAATTATCATTGCGACTGGAAAAAGAAGGAAAAAACCCATTGAAAAAGTGTAATGTAAATTATAGGGAGCATGTTCCGTAAAAATACCTATCATAGCAAGCGAAATGGATGCAATAATCATTATGATAAGCGATATTTTTTCAACGATCACTTTTTTTAAAGATATAATTATTAAAATGAAAAATAATGCCATTAGAAATCCACCTATTACAAGTGTGGAATTAAAAAGAAGCTGTGGTTCAACACCAAACTTGCCTGCACCTATATCACTCAGGTAATTATTTAACCAAGAAAAATTAGGGGATATTAATGCAGATACGGTTACAAATATTATAGTATAAATTGTAACAAAAATACCTATAAATATATTTAGTTTTTTCATAATATCCTGATTGAAATATTTATAAAAAAGTTAGGAGTTTGAGGGAAGCAGTAAAACTCCGACCTTCAGGGAGGAGATACACGGACTTCCCTCA
>JBMFTB010000045.1:0-11402 GCA_049967255.1 Thermoplasmata archaeon | reverse complement strand
GGTGAGGGAAGTCCGTGTATCTCCTCCCTGAAGGTCGGAGTTTTACTGCTTCCCTCAAACTCCTAACTTTTTTATAATGCAATTCTATCATTTCTAAGTGTGATCTGTGGGTACATAGAAATTTCCTTTGCTATTTCAACTGATCTTGACAATGACTTACCATTTGGAACTATTTCATTTACAATTCCAATTCTGTAAGCTTCCTCCACATCAATTAACCTGCCTGTTAAAATCAGATATAGAGCATTTCCGAGACCGGCTATCAAAGGTAGCCTTTGGGTGCCACCGTCTATGAGAGGAACACCAAACCTTCTTTCAAGGAAACCAAATTTTGAAGTTTCATCTGCAATCCTGATGTCCGCCCAGAGAACAAGTTCAAAACCACCAGCTACACAGTAACCGGATATTGCAGCAATGACTGGCTTTTTAACTGTTCTTCTTGTAAATCCAAGGGGACCGTTTGGATCCATTGCCCTTTTTTCTAGCTCTTTAAGATCTGTCAAATCAGCACCAGCACTGAAATTTCCACCAATTCCAGAAATGACAGCAACGTAAAGTGAATTATCTTTTTCGAATTTTTCAAACGCATCCTGAATTTCATTTGCTGTTTTAAAATCTATTGCGTTTCTTTTCTCCGGTCTGTTTATCAAAACAACCATTACATGTTCATCGTATTGAACCTGGATCATAAAACATCTATGGAAATACAGTTAAATAAGATTATCTTTTTTAATTTTGAATACTAATCCTTCTTCACCACCTTTATCAAATATTACTTCCTTTCCAACCAGATCAAGAATGCCATTCAAATTTTCAATCCTTGCCTGGACCTTAGCACCATCATCAAGCTGTATTATTGCAATTGCATATGGTGCCTTTCCCTGGTACTGTGTTGGAGGCACCTTCTGAATTGTAAATGTTAATACTTTTCCTGAGGTTGAGAGTTCAGAATCATTTATATTTTCTGAACCGCACACCGGGCAATAATTGAGTATTGTTACCCATTTGTTGTGGCATTCAGAGCATTCAAAACCGATTATTTTTCCAGCCTTTAGGTTTTCCATATATGCATAAACATCATGCATCATCTCACCCTCTTTAATATGGTAATACTTACGGAGCCTCCAGTAGCACCAACGTTATGTGCTAGACCAATTTCTGGTTTTGAGACCTGCCTGTTTTTATCAACCCTGTAGAGCATCTGCTCGTAAATCTCTAATATCTGTGCAATGCCCGTTGCTGATACCGGATGCCCCTTTGCCTTTAGACCTCCTGACGTGTTTATGGGTATTTTACCATCGTATTGGGTTAATCCCTCTAATTCAGCCCTGCCACCTTCACCTTTCTTAAAGAAGCCTATGTCTTCAATCGCCATAATTTCTGCTATTGTAAAGCAATCGTGCACCTCAGCAAGAGATATATCTGATGGTGAAAGTTTTGAATTTCTAAATGCCTTTTCCGCTGCTATTTTAGCACCAGGAATTCCTGTGAAATCATTCCTATCCTGTAATGCAGCCATGCTTCCGGATCTTACAGATGAAAGAACCTGAACACGTTCAGATTTTCTTTCATTAAAATCTTCATTAACAAGAATTAATGCTGAAGCACCATCGCTGAACGGACAGGAATCGTAGAGTTTCAATGGGTAGGCTACAACAGGGCTGTTCAGATATGTTTCCATGTCTATCATTTTCCTAAAATGTGCCTTCGGATTGTAATATCCATTCCTGTGATTTTTTATTGATACAGAACCAAGCATCTCTTCTGTTGTACCGTACTTTTTCATATGTGCGGTAGCCATCAGTGCATAGAGACCGGGAAATGTAACACCGTTCAAACCCTCAAACCAGAAATCACTTGCCATTGCAAAGTACCTTGTATTCTCCGACGTAGGATTCATGCTCAATTTTTCATATCCCACAACAAGTGCAACTTTATGTATACCTGATGACAATGCAACGTATGCCTCATGGAAAGCTGCACTTGAGCCTGAACAGGCTGATTCTATTGTTAAACTTGGAACTTCTGGAATGCCAAGTGAACTGTTTATCAATGGGCCTACATGCACCTGGTTTTCTGCAATGCCAAATGCATTGGAAACATATGTTGCCTCTATATCCTTCGGTTTTATTCCAGCATCGTTTATTGCCATTATGGACGCCTCAAGCGCAAGTTCTCTGCCCAGTTTACTAGATTTTCCAAAATTCGTCATTCCTACACCTGCAACATAAACTTTTTTCATTATATCACCTAGAGAGCTACTCCTCAGCTAAAGCATCGGAACTTCCTGATTCATAGACCGACATCTGCCTGTATGAATATATCCCATACAAGCCCGATGTGGCGATCTCCACAGGCGTAGATTCGGACTGCACTAGCCCTACTTTTATCAATCCCATCATCCTTATGTTCTTGAATGCATTGCCCAGAAAGCGTAAGGACAGCTGCAGTGATTGAGAATTTACATCATACAACCATGGGTACTCTTTCTTGAGTTCTACCAGCATGTTTTGTGTATTTATATAGTTCAAAGATGATTTCTCTGCATCCTTTTGTGTTATGTAGTATCTTTCACGCTCCTCAAAGAAGTGATTGTAAACGAATATGCAGCTACCAAAGTGCTTTTCCAATAATACCTTCTGTTTCTCGTTTGGATATAGCTTCAATCTGGTAGCCATTATCATAGTTTATAAATATTATTTTTATATTTATAAGCCTTTCTGTTGGTGGAAATCCGTGTATCTCATCCCTGAAGGTATGAGATTTCCAGCTTCTCCCTAACATTTCTTTAAGTGCTTTTCTCCTGTAATTTAAAATTCTTACATCCTTAAAACCATTTTTGTATCCACCTTCATTTTTCAACCTGTTTCATCTCTATTTTTTATAATTGTAAAAGCCCCTACCCTTTTTTATGCCCCACCATCCAGCCGATATCATATATTTCAATGTTTCTGGGGCTATATAATTGTCCCCATATGCTTCCTTAAAGCTTCTTAATACATGATAGACGATATCAACACCAACATAATCCGCAAGCTCAAACGGACCCATTGGCATACCAGCACCCTTTTTCATTGCAATGTCAACTGTTTTTATGTCAGCTATACCCTCATCAACGACTTTCATCGCTTCGTTTATCATGGGAATTAAAATTCTATTAACAACAAATCCTGTCCTTTCCTTGACTTTTACAGGAACAAGTTTTTCCCTGTGATTTTTCAATGTGCTGAAGAAATCAAAAACAGCATTTATTGTTGAATCTGCTGTTTGTAATGCTGGTACTATTTCAACCAATGGCAATGTGTAGGGTGGATTAAAGAAATGTGTAATGATGACATTCTCGGGTTTTTTATAGTGAGCTGCCATCTCTGTTATGCTTAGGGAAGATGTGTTTGACGCAACTATGGTATTGTCTGGCAAAATTTCTGATAGCTCTTCAAAAAGTTTATTTTTAATTGATTGATCCTCAAAAATTGCTTCAATAACTAGATCACAGCCCTTTAGATCATTATAATTATCAGTAGATTTTATTCTTGCTATGATTGAATCTTGATCTAATGTGCTTTCCAAGTTCTTCATTATTAGGCTCTTCTGCTCATCTGTTAATGTTATGCCAAGTTTTTCTATTCTATTAATCTCTTTCACCGGTCTTTCCTTCAAATATTTTTCAAAATCACCGAGAATCCTTTTTATATTCTTCATTCCCTTTTCTGTCAATTCCATGTTCTGATCCTTTAAAATTACTTCTAAACCATTGTATGCAATTACTTCAGCAATTGCTGACCCCATGGAACCTGCACCAATAACTCCAACCTTTTTAATCATAAAAATGGATTGAAACCTTAAAATAAATATTTTTTGCTTTATATCTACAAATAATTTTCAATCTAGAAAAATTTATTATTATATATTCCAATAAAGTTCTATGAATCCAAAAAATTTTCAATTGAACATAAAAAATCTTTTTCCATCCTCTTTATGGACGTTTTCAAACTAGGAAATAGTGTACCAGGACTTTAGGAGATATACATACAGGCAATTTTATGGCAGGGTAATAAGATTGGCAAATGCTCTATTGAACATTGGGGTATAGCCAAGGGATAGGGTAGCTGTTCTTGACTGGGACACGGACTACTATCTTGAGAGTTATTACGCCATTACTATGATAGGTGCAGTTCTACATACAGTGAACATAAAATATCCTCCAGAGATCATTTTCTATACAATGAACCATGCAGAGGACAAATTTGTGATAATTAGAGATGAGTTTCTACCCATGGTTGAAAGGGCCGCATCTCTATTTGATTTTGTAAAGGGATGGATTGTTTATTCTGACACCGATGAGGAAATAAAACCGACACTGGATCCCTTTTACAACTATGAAAGCATCATATCATCTTCAGAACCTATTGATCCACCTGATATAGATGAGAATACAACAGCTACAATATTCTATACCTCCGGTACTACGGGTCTTCCAAAAGGTGTGACATTCTCTCACAGGAAGCTTGTTCTTCATGCACAGGCACTTGCGATAGGCCTTTCATATTCCCCCTTGAACATTAATGAAAAGGACATATTTATGGGCCTTGTTCTTATGTTTCATGTATATTCATGGGATGTTCCTTATCTTGCGGTAATGACAGGTAAGAAATTCGTTTTACCAGGGAGATATGATGTTAAGAAAATACTCGAGCTCATTAAGAATGAGCATGTAACATTTTCCCACATGGTTCCTTCAATCCTGTATATGATTTTAACATATCCTGAAATAGAACAGTATTCAAAATATCTCAATGAATGGAAAGTAATCATAGGTGGTGCTGCTCTACCTAAGGGTCTTGCAAAAATGGCAAAATCCTTTGGCATTACTACAATAGGCGCATATGGTTTGTCTGAAACATGTCCATTACTGACAGTTGCATTATTTACTGATAATATGCAAAATGTACCTGATGAGGAAAGATTTGATTATATGATTAGTACGGACAGGCCAGCCACTCTTGTCAATCTAAGGGTTATTGATTCGAACAATAAGAATGTGCCCTGGGACAATAGAACCATTGGAGAGATAGTTATAAGGGCACCATGGTTAACAGATGAATATTATAAGGATAAGGAAAAGACGGAGGAATTATGGAAAGATGACTGGCTTCACACAGGTGATCTTGCAGTAATAGATCAAAAAGGGTATATACACATAGTTGATAGAGAAAGGATGCTGTCAAGAGTGGCGGTGAATTCATTCCATCATTAATACTTGAGAACATAATCTCAGAAATACTAGAAATAGGGGAGGTAGTGGTAATAAGCAAGCCAGATCCAAAATGGGGTGAAAGACCTGTAGCCTTCATTACATTAAAAGCAAAGACAAACAAGGAAAAGATTATGGACCAGATGTTCAAGTTCGTTGAAACAGGAAGAATTCAAAAATGGTGGATTCCTGATGATTTCATATTTTTGGATGCTTTGCCTAAGACTAGCACTAATAAAATAGATAAAAAAGAGCTCAGGAAAATTGTCTAAACTTTTTTATTTTTCAAATATTCATCCAGATAATAGCATCCTTTTATTATGTAGTGCTTGTCATTTATTATATTAATTTTCACATCTCTGCTGTACGTTTCAAGAATTTCTTTAACGGGATCCTCCATAAACGGCCATGAATTCAAAAAACTGCCAAAAAGGTAAATAGAATCTGGATCGAAAATATAAACCATTGATCTGAGGAAATAACCGAATTTTTTTCCTATTTTCTTAAAAATTTCAAGTGCAATTTTTTCTCCCCTTTCTGCCATTATGTGCAGTTCCTCTCCATGATAACCATAATTCTTTTTTATGTACATACCACCGATATAACTCTCAATATCTCGTTTGCCGAAGGAAATGTGCCCGATTTCACCAGCGTTTCCATTGCCAGTGTAAATTTTACCATCTATGATTATTGCACCACCTATGCCCGAGCCCCAGTTTATAAGTAGAGAATTTTTAACATTATCGCCAAAAATAATATTTAAAGATCCACAAAACACATCATTCTGTATATTTATACTTTCAAAATTCCTTGTAAATGGTCTAACTAGATTAAAATTTTTCAAGTTTACATTTGGAATAAGAATTGTTCTGCCGTTTGAATCTACCCTTCCAGGTATGGCTATGTTAAGTATCTTTGAGTACTTTGAATACTCATTTATTTTATTGAACATTTCATTAAATTCTGACATTCTTTTTGGTGTTTTCAGCATTGTTAAGTTGGATATATCTTTTCCATCAGAAGTGGCTATGAATGTTTTTGTGCCACCCATATCAACGACTATCTTCATAGTACATCCACCTGTTCAAGCTTTTCCATAAGGACATTGAACGATTCCTGGAAATTTTCCCTTGTATAACATACCCTGATATATGGACCATTTACACCGAAAATTTTACCAGGAACAACTGAAATGGAATTCTTAGAAAGAAACTCAGCCATGGAAACTGAATCTATCTCAGAATATGCTGAATAATCAAGAAATGTTACTGTGCCAGTAACAGGTTCCAAATTTCTATAAAATTTCAATTTGCCCATATTTCTTTTCAGATATGATAGATTTTCTTCCATTTCAATTCTAACGAAATTTTTTATTTCATCATTGTCCTCTAAAATAGAAGTTGCCACACAAATATTGTATCTTGAAACCTGTTCTGTAAATATACCCTTTAATGCATTGATATTTTCAGCCTCTTTTCTTGTGGGTGCTATTATATAGCCCACACGGACATCATCACCACCATAAAATTTAGTAAACGTGTTTATTCTATAGGTGTTTTCAGGATATTCCACGGAATCAAGATCTCTATAGAACTGTAAAAATGTATCATCAACAACATAGTATTCAAAAGTTTCAGGTATGTGTGCTTCAGCCCCAGTGGGATTGTTAGTGTTGCTGAAAACAAAAATATCTTTACCTTTATTAAATCCGAGAGCAGGTGGATCTTTTATTAGAGGCTCATATTCTGGTGTTGTTGTCTTATATCCCTTCTTTCCAGCATTCTTCAAATGATAAAGCGATAGAAATAAGGCTTCAGTTGCACCATGTGTAACTACTATGTTTTCCCTTGATGAATTGTTTAGAGATGCTATTTTCTGCTTGAGAATATTTTCATCCCCCATACCGCATGATTTAAAATATTTTTCTAAATTAATTCTGCCTGACATACCACTCTGTGAAAGATTGTAATTGCCTGGATGGGATAATATCCACTTCCCAGTTTCAAATTCAATCATGCTTATAATAATGCAAATTAATATTTAAAATTCATTCAACTTGAATATTATTTTTCCATCTTTAAACTCAGATTTAATTTTTTTAATCTCTTCAAGGTATAATAGATGCGAAATTGTTTCACCAAGGGCAAAATATTTTTGTGTCTTTGGAAAAGATTCCCAGGCATCGTACCTGATATTCCATTTAATTTCAGAAGCTACCTGGTATGCCGTTTTAGGACTCGATTCAAGAGCATCCATAATTTCCTTGAACCTTTCCTGATGGTGCTTTTTTATGGCTTCAATCCTCTGTTTTATACCCTTTCCAGGTTCACCATGACCAGGAAATGCAAAATTAATATCAAGTTCATATACCCTGTTAAGGCTTTCAATATAATATTTCAGAGAATTTGGCATGTTGGGCCACCATGAAATGTTTGGCGTTATACCAAAAAGAACATGATCGCCTGAAAAAATAATTTTATTTTTTTTATCATAAAGGCACATGTGACCAGGTGAATGGCCTGGTGTTAGTATGCCCTGAAATTCAAAATCGCCATATTTTATTTCTTCATTATCCTTTATGGATTTAAAATTCTTCAATAGATCATTTTCCATTGATGGATATGTTTGCAAATAAACCTGGTCAAGGTACTTTAATGCACCATCTAATATGTTTCTTGGCATGCCATTAATTACAAGAAAATTGTTCATTGAATGCCAGTAATCAGGATGCTTTATTGCTTCAACTACAACATTATGTTCGGTCTCACTCATATAAACTTTGGATTTTTTAATGAACCTGTCTATAAGGCCTATATGATCCGCATGTATGTGCGTTATGAATAGATCAAGCTTTTCCACGTCCACACCAAGTTCATCCAGCGCACCTGATAGTTCAATATAACAGGATTCCATATTCATAGCTGTATCAATCAGCAAAGATCTTTCATCACCCTTTACAAGGTATGAATTGATAAACTTTAATGGATTATTTGGAAGATTTACCTTTATACGGAATATTGAAGGATAAACTTCTGAAATATTCTCATTTTTTAAAAGCATTTAGTGGTACATGGTAAAATCATATTTAATTTTTATTTAAAAAAATGCTGTGTTGAGTAATTCTTTTTAATCATTTATTACACGTATTTTAGGAAAGATCATTTCTTTCATCAAAATTAGTTAAATTTTGTTGTATTTTTATGTTTCTGTAACAAATTGATTACTGTAATTATGCAACAAACCATTAAAAAAATAAAAAATAATTAAAATTTAACCAATTTCGTTGTATCCATTCGTTGCGCTTCCATAATATGTAAGCGACCATGTTGTTGGTGCATTAAGTTCAAAAGGAAGCATGTATGAATTGTTTAGAGGAACCTGGTTTACACCATTCCCGACAGTTATGTTATAGAGTGAACCATTGAAATAATAATCCTGGATAGGATAATTTGAGGATGGCTGGAACTCGAGCTGTGTATAGCTGCTATAGAATTCTGTACCATTGTATGGGATTGTTGCATTCCAGTACATTAAATTTCCAGAAACATTATAATCAATGATCTGGAAAAATACTTCATTGGCAGGTACAAGATATTCAATTGTAAGGCTCAATTCAGTATTATCTGGTGAATAAAATCCTGAGCTAATTGCAGGACTGCTCGAATTCATGAAATAATGTGCAATCATGTTCTTTCCAGGAACATACCAAGGAGCTATGTGATTGTTAGGATCTAGGTCAACACCTAGCTGGAAGAAGCCTACACCGCTGGATCTTGTGGTACCATAGTAATTCATTACATTAATCTGAAAGCTCAGTATTCCTGTTTCAGGCACGTTCCAATCTTTTAAAAGCATGTTTGCATGTATTACTGTAAATGGACTTAATAGAGAAACAACTAATCCTGATCCCTGCCCGTAACCTTCCATGGGATTATAACCGGGATAGTAAATTGCAATCTGATATGATGTGAAAATTATATCGGTAAAATATGAATTGCCATTTTCTGAGCCAAGTTCTATGCCTGCATATTGGTATGCCATAGGAACAGATACATTGGCAAATATTTTATCTGTTTCATCAACGAAGAGCTGCATTGTCCAGGAAAATGCCTTGTTTGTTGATGTATTCTGTATGTTTGCAATTATGAATACCCATCCATTTGGATACGAGGAGGATGGCGTATTCCCAAGATATGTTTCAACACCCATTGATCCTGCGAATATTTCATTTTTATAAACACTAACTTCTGCAATCTGCTGGCCTGCCTGATTAATTATTGATATTGAAGCATTTCCTTTCTGAGCATAAATAGCTGCCTGGAAAGATATAAAATTCTGGCCAGTTGTTACATTTTTATATGAAGTTACATAAGTATTTTTATATAGTTCAATAGAAGGTTCTCCATAAAAGTTAGTTTTGTCTGTTATAACGGGCTTTGGATTGCCATATGCTGTCCAACCGTATGATGCGTATGTTCCATTGGATGTAAATTCAGATACAAATGCAAAATTACCCGAAAGCGTTGTTGCTTTTGCCTTTATATCATTTTTCAGGTTGATAAAATGCGGGGCTGTAGCCAATGCTGGAACTGCAAGAGAAAATATAAACACTAATACTATCAATATAACCCCTAACTTTTTCATGATGCAAGTGATGTAACACGAATATTTATTTTTTATTTCTTTTTTTGAACATGGTATTTATAACAAAATAAAATGAACCTGAAAAGACTGTTATCAACGAAACATAAATCCAGAAAAGATAAGGTATGGATTTTAAGATATAAAGATAATAAAGACCAATTATTGCACCCAAAAATCTTCCAATGCTCGTGAATAAATTATATGTGCCAATGTACGTACCTCTTAGATTTCCTGGTGAAATTGTTGTAATTATTGTTTGCGTTGTTGGAGCCATGAAATCCTCACCCACAGTAAATATACCCATAACAAATAAAATAGAGAAAAGGCCCGTTGAAAATGCAAGAACTGTAAAACCAAGCGCATAGATGAGAGATGATATGCCACGCCAAAAAACAGGCGTATTTATTTTTGACATGATTCTTAGGAAAGGCATCTGTAATGCAATAACTAAAATACCATTCAGTGAATATATGTATCCTATGTCAATTACAGGTAAATTCCTGATATCAAAGGCATATAAAGTTAAAGCTGGGCCATTCTGTCTCAATGCAAATCCCAAAATTGTGCCAATTATTATAAAAAATAGAAAGAATTTATCATACCTTAATATCTTCAAGGAAAAAGTAATTTTTTCTTCCTTTTCTGGGAAATATGATTCCTTGAAATAAACGAACAGGATAATACCCTCAATTATTGTTGCAATTGAGGCAAATAAAAAAACATAACTAAAACTGAATTCAGAAAGAAACGCACCCACAAGAGGACCAACAGCAGCGCCTACATTTGTCATTATTCGTATAAGTGTGTATGATGATAATCTTTCATATTCAGAACTAAGGTCTGCAACAGACGCTTGGATTGCAGGATATTGGATTGCATTGATTATTATGCTTGAGTACCAGATTAATACAACAAATAGAAAGCTTATTTTCATATAGACAAAATAAAAAAGTAGAAAATAGGCAAGTGCTGCGGGAAACGGAATTATTATTAAAAATGCTCTTCTACCAACCCTGTCTGTCCATTTTCCTGAATAATACTGGACTATGCTCATAATTATCGTAGCAAAGCCCAAAAAGATACCTGTAATAAGGAATGAAACATTATAGATGAATACAAATATTAAGGGGAGAAATATGAATGATGATACCCTTCCCATCGACCTTATAAACCTTGTTATGCCAAGGTACCATATCCTTCTATCAAGGCCTGAAAAACCATATTTGTACATTTATAATCGGATATTCAATTTAGTATTTGAAAACTTCCTTAATGGAAACTTTCACCTATTCCGTAAATGTAATTCAAAATTCTTATTGCGTGATCAAATTCCTCATATGACATTTCCCTGAATGTTTTAAAATATTCATCCTCATTTTTAAAATAGTCCTTTATCATTTCCTTTGTTGTAGTTAAAAAGAGTTCTAAGTCAGCTACTCCTCGCTAAAGCTTCGGAGCTTGTTGCTGGTCTCCTGCTCCACCCGTGAGCGGAGTTTCATTGAAC
>JBMFTB010000044.1:0-12435 GCA_049967255.1 Thermoplasmata archaeon | reverse complement strand
CCTCCTGGGATAACAAATTTCCACACCTCCAATATGGGTAAATGGGTGGGGGAATTTAAATTGCCATATATGGGGAATTTTAAACTGCCGAAAATGGGGAAAATTTAACTGCTATTTACAATTATTCTACAGACAGAATTCGATTTTTGAATTAATAAGAACTAATTCTTTGTATGGAGATTAGCTCACTTTATTATCAATAAATTTATAGATTGAATAACATTTACAAAATTTAATGATTGTGTTACTTGTTGGAATGCCCGGTTCAGGAAAAGATGAATTCATTAAAAAAGCAAGGGAATTAGGCATTGAGGTAATAAGTATGGGTGATATAGTAAGAGATTATACTTTATCCTTAGGCATGGAACTCAGCAATAGTAATGTAGGAACTGTTGCTAATGAAGAAAGGAAAAAAAATGGAATGGACATTTGGGCAAAAAGAACATTGGAAAAAATAAAATCTGAAAGATGTGTAATTGATGGCATAAGAAATAAAGAAGAGATAGAATATTTCAAAAATAATTTTAAGGAAAAGATTACTGTAGTTGCAATTCTATCTTCTCAACAGACCAGATTTAAAAGAATTATGGTGAGGTCAAGGAAGGATGATGCAAAAAATTGGAATGAATTTGTTGAAAGAGAAAAAAGGGAACTTTCTTGGGGTCTGGGAAATGTAATTGCACTAGCGGATTATTACATTATAAATGAAGGAACACTGGATGAATTCAGATCTAGAGTTGAAAATTTTTTAAAAGGGCTTAAAGACTGTTAACCCCTTCTGATGATAAATTTTAATTTTATCATCAGAGATTATTTTTACATTTAACCCTGGGTATGTGAAAACGGGCATTGAACCGTAAATATAAATTACATTTTCTTTTCCATCAATTTTTTCATCTGAAAATTTTTCCAGTTCATATTTATTATCCAAGATCCATTTTTCTTTGTATGTGAAAAAGAACTGGTGTTTTTCAGTAATTAAAATGCCCGTTGCACCGTATAATTCCTTATCCTTTTTTATCCACCAAGGAAATTTATCAATTGTCATATATCCTTTTTCTGAAGGTATTAAAACTGCATCACAGTAAGGGCAAATATGTATTAATTCTCCAGGGAATGTTTTTTGTGTGGCAAAACAAACAGGGCATTTCATTATCTTATTGCCTCTAAAATTTTAATCGCTTCCTTTGTTTCTTTCACGTCATGAACCCTTAAAATATTTGCACCATTCATGGCAGCATATAAGGCTGAAGATATGGAACCAATGAGCCTATCATTAACATTTTTTTTCAGTATTTCACCTATAAAACCCTTCCTTGATAATCCTATAAGGATGGGAAAGCCTAAAGATTTGAAGGATTGAAGCTCTTTCAGTATTGCAATATTATGTTCAACATTTTTGCCGAATCCTATTCCAGGATCAATTACAATAAAATCCTTCCTGATACCATTTCCTAAGGCATATAATGCCCTTTCTCTAAGGAATCCTATTACCTCAGAAACAACATTTTCATAAATTGGGTTATCCTGCATGTTTGAAGGATCACCTTTCATATGCATCAATACAACCCCTGCATTGTATCTTTTTACAACTTCTACCATACCCTCTTGTCTGAGCGCATATATATCATTTACTATTTTAACACCATGTTTTAATGCAAATTCCGCCACCTCAGGTTTATATGTGTCTATGGAAACTGGTAGAGGCAATGAAACAATTTCATCGATCAAAGGGGAAATTCTTGAAATTTCTTCATTAGCAGGAACTGGTTTTGAATAAGGTCTTGTACTTTCACCGCCTAAATCTATAATATCTGCACCGTCTTCAACCATTTTTTTAGCATGTTCAATGGCTTTGCTTTTTTCATTAAATTTGCCTCCGTCAGAAAATGAATCGGGTGTAATGTTAAGTATGCCCATAATTTTTATTTTTTTCAAATCTATGGATTCATCTGAAAATTTCCAGATGTAATATTCTGCATCGAAATTTTTTATAGCCTCATCTATTTCTTCGGATATTTCCCTTCCATTAAAGGGTTGTACAAACATTTTTTTTGAAAGGAAGTCGAACTGTTTTTTTGTACCGAATAAGAGTGCATCAGTTTTTTCAACCTTAAGTGAAACAACATTCCAGGCAACAGCACAATCCATTCCAATACTTAGCGCCTCCTGTTTCAGTATTATTGCATCTTTTATTGGCACATTTTCAAGCTTTAATATGTAAAACTTCATTTTTGGCTCCATTATTTCCTGTCCTTCCTTTGCAACCCCTATTCTGTTCATTTCCTCAATGAGCAAATTTCCCGAAAGCACTTTTACATGTGCATTGAACATGTTCATAATGCAGGATAAGGTTTTAACCCGATTCCTACAATGGATTGAATATGATTACATAGATTAAAAGATTTCTGTTAATTTTAAAAATGAAAAAATTCCAGGATAAATTATTTTAATGCGTAGGATGTTTCTTCCAGTGTTTTCATCTTTGTTTCCTTTGCAAAAAATAATGTTATCAGGAATGCCAAGAATGATAAAAATGCAAATATTAGAAGTGATGAAGAAAAACCAATTATTATTATCATGGTCGGAAAGAAAAATGTACCAATGACACTTCCTATCCTGCTTATTGATGTTGCAAGTCCCTGAGCAGAAGCTCTAACACTTGTTGGAAAGAGTTCAGTTGGATAGAACAATGTCACTAGTCCCGCCCACTGCTCAACAGCAACAAAAATCATATAATAAGGAACGAGTAGAATACCTGTTATATGAATTATACCTCCAATAAACAATAAAAGTGCCATTAATCCCAAACCCAATAGAAGAAGTTTTTTTCTGCCTAAAGAGTCTATAAGGAAAAGTGCAACAACATAACCTGCTACAATTGCAGCAATGGATATCAAAATTAGACCATAAAGTGTTGCATAATTTGATGAAAATGCAAATTCCTTTAGCGTATAAGGATAATAAAGTCCAAGACCATAAGCAGCAACATCAAATAGAAACCATACAGAAGTTACAAATATTGTTTGTTTTAGTAAATTGCCCCTAAAAAGATCTGTGTATTTTCTGGCATTTTTTGTCTGAGCATCTCTTAGTTTTTGATCTTCAACATTCATTTTACCCTTAAGAATTAGCCATCTAGGTGATTCTGCCATTTTCATCCTATATCCAATGATTGGAATGCTTATTAGCGCACCTGTAAGAAATAGGAGCCTCCACCAATCATTCCCAGTTGACAGGAGTGGAAGTGCAACAATTGCAGAAGCAAGGTTTCCTATCCAGTACAGGGACAAACCGGCTGTCATATATTTTCCCCTTGAATAAGCGGGTGTAAACTCAGAAATTAAAGTGCTGCTCAGAGGATAATCACCTCCAACACCAACTCCTAATAATAGCCTAGATATGAAAAGAGTGATAAAATTCGTGGATAATGCTGAAGTGATACCAAAAACAAGAAGAAAAATTAGATCAATACCCATCAATGTCTTTCTTCCAATTTTGTCAGAAAGATAGCCAAAAATAATTGCTCCAAAAACCGCACCTAATAATGCAGCTGAAACAATGATCCCAACTTCATAGGATTTTAAATGCATTTGTACCATTATTGATAGAATGGCAAGCGATATTACAGTCAAATCAAAACCATCCAGGAAAAAACCCCCAGAAGAAACAAATAGCACATTAAACCTTATGCGTTTATCAGAAATTTCTTTGAAATCAGCTTCATTCATATTAGGAAATAAATATCAATAATATTAAATTTTCATTCTTTTACATTACAATCAAATATTCTTGATACAATTACGTTTTCATTGTACTCATTTGCCAAGGAATAAATATGTTTCAATCTTTTTTTATGTACTATTGAATGTATTGAACGGCCAATCATATTCTGTGTTGCACCTATTGCACCATTCCTGACAAAATCATCACTTATTTTAAGCATTTCAGGATCACCCAAACCGCTCTGTTCAGCAAATTTTCTCGATTCGCCCATAAATGTTCTTACATCCGGATTTTTTAATATATTTTTTAAAGCAACGTATCCTGCTCTGTTCACCTCATTCAAAAATTCATCTGAGGAAAGAATCTTTTCCTTTTTAATTGGCCCGAAGTACAAAGAAATGAAATAGAGATCATCACTTATCAAAATTTTATCAATCTTTGCCGTTTCAGGACCACCTGCTTTTTTAATCAAAACAATGCCAGAGGAAATAAAACCCTCTGCTGTACCTAAACCTGTTAGGGACAATACATCGGATATGTGTGCTATTTTTAATGCGTCCATGTAGGAAATAGATTTACCCAAGACCTTTGCAGTAGCAAGAGCTGCACCCAAAGCTCCTGATGCACTTGTTCCATAACCTGATCCAATTGGAACTTCAATTTCATGATAAATTGTGATTGATTTATCTCCAGCATTTAATTTATCTAATGTAAGTTGCACAGATTTAATGCTCGTTTTTGCGTTCTCTTTTTTTCCATTGATGTATACATTAATGCCAGTTCCTTCATCTAAAACTGCCCATGTTTTTATACCCCTGTAAATAGAAACGCCACCTCCCATAGCTCCTATCTTTAATGGATCAGTAATTTTTTTACCATTTTTGTCCCTGGTATGGGCAATGAAAAAACTTGATATTCCAGCCGGTGTAAATATTTTATATTTTAACATATTTTTCATATTGATATATATTCAATATTTTAAATGTTTTTAAAATCTTTAAAAAATTATATGAGATGTAAAATTTTTTATTAAAATTGCATGTTTAAAGAAAATTAATAGTAAGAAAAATTTTATTTTCATTAATCAATTTTATAGAAATTTTCAGTTTTTGCACTAATTTCTTTAGAAAGATCAACTAATTTATTTTTTAAATGCTCTTCTTTTTTCATTTCATAATAGGTAATATACATTTTTAGCAATAAAAACTTAAGACCATTGCTTAGAAGGAATTTTTCATTTTCTTCAAAACATTCCTTTCCTTTTAATGCTGGGAAATATGCTTTCAATTGTATCACATTACCATTAATCTTTTTTGATAAATCCTCTAGAATTTGAACAGATTTTTCAAAGTTTTCGTAATCTTTATTTAATATGTATGCGAAAGGAATATCTCCAAGAAAATCTATATAATCAATAAAGGTAAGAATGTCCTTTGATTTTTCTGCAAGTAACAAATAATTTATTCCTTCTTTTACTTCTCCTCTATAAATTAAGATTTTACCCTTCTGACTTAATGCATAAGGGGCATAAAGATCAGGATTTAAATTTTTCATATCATTTATCATTTTGTCTACATTATCAATCGAAATGGTTTTTCCAATGATAGATAAAATTTCAAATTTTTTCAAGTTGTAAAAGGAAAACAAAAATTTCGAATCTATTTTTTCCGCAAAAGAAATAGCCCTATCTATATAATTTAGTGCTTCCGAGAAATTTCCCTTTGTTTTTTCTATATCAGATAAAAATAACAATATGGAATGTCTTATTTCGTATTCATTTATTATTTCAGAAAGATTTTGTGCTATTTTTACGTTTTGTTCAGCCTCCTTTATATTTGAATTCCAGAAATTTATTAATGCCATATTATAATTCAACACAATTAGAAGATATATGTTTCCTGAAAGATTCGCATAACTCAGCGCTAGCTCATAGTAATTTCGAGTTTTGTTAAAATCTCTTGAAGTTTCAATTAGTGCAAGATTGTTGTATACTCTCGCCATACCATCAAAATCAGATATTTTACTGTAATACTCCAAACTTTTCTTTGACATTTTCTCCGAATCTTCAAATTCACCTTTATAAAATTTTATGATACCTAACTGCTTATAAATAAGTGCAAGATAGCTATCATTGTTCAGTTCAATAGCCAGTACTGATGCTATTTCGTAATATTTAAGTGCATCGGTAAAATTAAATTTTCTCTCGTTTATTGCACCTCTGATATAATTTAAATAAAATAGCTGCTCTTTGTTAAGTTGTTCCTTTTCTAACTCTAAAAGAAATCTTTCAGCATCACTTAAATTGCCTATGGTATATTCAAGTTCGGCAATCCTTATTAGCGCATTTTTTCTATCCACTGTCAATATTTTTTCATAAAATAATCTTGCATTTTTAAAATCTCCTAATCTGAAATAGCACTCTCCAATTATTAGTCCATAATATTGATAATCTATTGTGTCAAAAATTTTTTTAAATATCTCTATTGCATCTTTGTAATTATGCTCTTTGTAGGCATTCAGTGCAGCAATCCCGAGATATTTTCTTGCCATTTCAATCTCTTTTGCATTGTAATAATTAATACCAATTTTATATGGGTCCATATTTTTTCTCTCATAATATTCAGCAAGTTTTCTGTGCAGGAATCTTTTTCTGAGATTTGATATTTCATTGTTGTATAATAAATCAAAGAATTCATCCCTCCTGAATTTGAATTTTCCATTTTCTGTCTCTTCAATAATGCCTGACATTATCATTTTATCCAGCATGTTGTAGATCTCATTTTCATTCAAATTTTCAATAGCCATTATTTCATCTAAACTAAATTCTTTTCCTATAACAGATATTGCTGTCAGAAACCTTTTTTCTTGATCATTTAAATTATCATAGATAGAATAGAAAAATGATTTAATTGATTGTGATTCAATTATTGGAATATCCTCAAACGTACCTGACCAGTAACCTTCTTTATCTATGAGATCATTAATTTTAAAATATTCTAATATTTCCATAATTTTTTTAAAATTACCCCTTGATGCAGAAAAAATTTTATCTATAACATAGTTTGGTAAGTGCAATCCTAGATCTTTAATTAAATAAAGAACTTCATCATGAGTTAAAGGCTCTAACTTTATTTTTTTCAAGATAGTTTCTGGGATCTCTTCTGCTCTTACTAAGAACTCATTTATGTTTTCGGATTTTTTTAATGGATTGATTGTAAGAATTATCATAAGTTTCTTATCCACATAATTTTTAGCAATATACATAATTGTGTTAAAAAGAGATGGAGGCGCCTGTTCAACATTGTCAAACATGAGAACTGTTCTTTTTATTGATGAAATTAATGTTACAGTGAATATTAATCTTTCATTTTCACTTACATTTCTTCCAATGGATTCTATGATGCTGAATCTACCTGTTTCAAATACTTTCTTTACATTCTTTAAAAAGTTGTCTGTTATATTTGATATAAAATTCTCCCCTGTTTCCTTAATATCAAAGTATGAACATATTGCTTCATTAGTTATTTTCTGGCAAAAATATTTTAAAAGTTCAGTTTTTCCAGTTCCTTCTTCACCTTCAACTATAACAATTTTAAGACCTGAATCTATGGAATCGAATAAATTTTCTAAGATTCTTATTTCATCCCTTTCCATTTTTAATAACTCATGATTATTGAATTATTTAAAAATTTTTTTAAATTAATTTTTGTTGAGCATTTTCTTTAAAGTATAATTTAGGATACCTCCATCCTTAATGTATTCTATTTCAGACCTTGTATCCAGTCTCAGCAATGCCTCAAATTCCTTGGATTTGTTTATTACAATTTTCACCTTTTTGTTAGGTGCTAAATCCTTTAAACCAATTATATCAACAATTTCATCTCCTTTCAATCCTAAAGAATCAATGGATACATCTATCTGAATAGGTATAACCCCCATATCAATCAGATTGCTCCTGTGTATTCTTTCAAAACTTTCAGCTATTACTGCCTTAACACCTAACAACGCTGTTGCTTTAGCGGCCCAATCTCTACTGCTTCCTTGACCATATCTCTTGCCTGCAAATATTACAAGTGGAATTTTTTCCGCCTGGTATTTTATTGAAGCATCAAAAATGGACATTAATTCCCCCGTTGGATAATATTTTGTGAATCCCCCTAAAACATCAACCATTTTGTTTTTTATTTTAACATTCGCAAAACCTCCCCTAACCATCACTTCATGATTGCCCCTTCTAGATCCATATGTGTTGAAATCTTCCGGTTTTACACCTTTTTTAAGAAGATATATTGCTGCAGGTGGTACCATTTTGTATGTTTCTGGATTATTCAAATCAACATTTTTTAAAATTGATGGATCTGGTAAGATGGTACCAGCAGGAGAAATATGATCTGTTGTTATATTATCCCCAAAAATAGCTAAAATCCTTGCATTTTCGATATCATTAGTACTACCTTCATATAATGAGAAGTGTTCAAACCAAGGAGGTTCCTTAATGTAAGTAGAATTTTCATCAAACGTATACATACTCCCTTTTGGTATTTCAAGTTTTTGCCATAACTCATTTCCTTCAAATACTTTTGAATATTTTTCCTTATAAAGTTCTGGATTCATTGAATTTAATATTAGTTTCCTGATCTCTGAATCATCTGGCCATACATCTTTTAGATAAACTGCATTTCCATTCGGATCTATACCTATGGGTTCTGTATTAAAATCAATATCTATTCTACCTGCAATAGCATAAGCTACAACCAGCATTGGTGAAGCAATGAAAGCCCCTTTTACAAAGGGGTTAATCCTGCCTTCAAAATTTCTGTTACCACTGAGAATTGCAGCTGTGTAATAATCATGCTCCTTAATTGCTCTTTCTACTTCTGGAATTAAAGGTCCGCTATTTCCAATGCATGTTGTACATCCATAACCAACGACATGAAAACCTAATGCCTCCAAATATGGCATTAGATTTGCATTTTTAAGATATTCACTTACAACAACAGAACCTGGGGCAAGGCTTGTTTTAACATAAGGCTTAATTTTTAGCCCCATCTTGACTGCTTTTTTAGCAATTAGTCCCGCACCAATCAAAACATATGGATTTGATGTGTTCGTACAGCTAGTTATTGCAGCAATAACAATGGAGTAATTACCGAATTCAACATCATTATCTTTTACCTTAATGATCGATTTTTCCCTTTTCTCCATATTAAGATCTTTTACTATTTTGTTAAGCGTTTCCTTAGACTTACTTAAAGGTATCCTTTCATCAGGATTTTTGGGTCCCGCAATGCTAGGTTCAACTTTAGAAAGATCAAATTCTATAACTTCATTATAATTAATGGTATTATTATCATCATAAAATAATCCTTCCTCTTTCATATATTTTTCAACAATTCTTATTTTATTTTTATTTCTGCCTGTTAATTCAAGATATTTTAATGTTGTTTCATCAACAGGGAAATAACCCATGGTTGCACCATATTCTGGTGCCATGTTTGCAATGGTTGACCTGTCCTGGAGTGTTAAATTCTTCATACCTGGCCCGAAAAATTCAACGAATTTACCCACTACCTTTTTTGACCTAAGCATCTGGGTGATGCTTAGAACAATGTCTGTTGATGTTATTCCAGGCATTGGCTTTCCTATTAATCTGACACCAATAACTTCAGGTACACTTATGAATGTTGGTTCACCAACAATTACAGATTCCGCTTCTAAACCACCTACACCCCAACCAACAACCCCTAGACCATTTATCATAGTAGTGTGTGAATCCGTTCCAAGCAATGTCTCTGGAAATAGTTTTCCATCCTTTTCCATTACAACTGAAGAAAGGTATTCCGTATTCACTTGGTGAATTATGCCATTTCCTGGTGGAACTACTCTAAAATTCTTAAATGTATTTTTTGCCCATTTGAGGACCGAATACCTTTCACTGTTTCTTTCAAACTCAAGCTTCATATTTTCACTAAGAGAATATGATGTTCCGAACCTGTCCACCTGAACAGAATGATCTACAACAAGTTCAACAGGTAAAACTGGGTTAATCTTTTCAGGGTCCTTGTTAATTCTTTGCAATGTATTTCTCATTGCAACTAAATCCAGCACTACAGGAATACCAGTGTAATCTTGAAGAATAATTCTTTCAGGGAAAAACGGAATTTCAGCATCTTTTCTGAAAATTATATTTTCAAGATGTTCTTTTTTTACGATTTCTCCATCATATCTCCTAACCAAATTTTCTAAAATAACCTTCAAAGAATATGGTAGTGAATCAACGTCGTAACCAAAATCCCTTAATTTTTTTATTTTGAAAATTTCATATTCGTTCCTTCCAATTTTTATTTTATCTTTTACATCCCTGAAATCCATAAAAACACCTTCTTCTATACCTGAAAATATTTACTCAATTTAAATTTTTGGTGACCAACAAATCTAAATTAAAATAATAGATTTTCGAAATATTTAAATATTAAATAATATTATCATTAATGTGAAAGTAGACTTAAAAAAATTAGGAATCGTCATAAATGTCAGAAAAAACACTTTAATTGCAAAATCAATTCAACCTCCAAGGGTTGGTGAAGAGGTTTTTGATGCTCAGGGTAATTATATTGGCAGGATAGCAAGCATTTTTGGCCCAGTTAATGCACCGTACTTTAGAGTGAAAATGGAAAGGGAAAGAAGGGTAGGGGGATACCTCTTCAGAGGTGATAAATATGGTAGATGATAAAAAAAAGGATAAAAAGGCTTGGATAGATGAAATAGAGAAATGTCCAGAATGTGGATCAACACATCTAGTAAGGGATTATGATAGAGGCGAGTTAATATGCCAGGATTGTGGCCTTGTAATTGATGAAAGTTATATTGATCAGGGACCTGACTGGCGGGCATTTGACGCTGAACAGAAGGAGGAAAGGGCCAGAACAGGAGCACCAATGACATATACCATTCATGACAAGGGTTTAAGCACGGAAATTTCATGGAAAAATAAAGATTCATACGGTAAAAATATTCCAACCAGAAACAGGGCACAGCTTTATAGGTTGAGAAAATGGCAAAGGAGAATTAAAGTTTCAAATGCTGCAGAAAGAAACCTTTCACAAGCTTTACAAGAAATGGAAAGAATGGCATCAAATCTAAACATTCCAAAGGATATAAGAGAAACAGCTGCGGTGATTTACAGAAAAGCAGTCAAAGAAAATATGATAAGGGGCAGGTCTATTGAAGGTGTTGTTGCAGCATCAATATACGCCGCTTGCAGAATGTTGAATATACCTAGAACGTTGGAGGAAATAGCAGCTGTAACAAGAATAAAAAAGAAGGATATAGGAAGGACTTTTAGAATTATGAGCAGAACATTAAAACTGAATTTATTCCCATCAAAGCCTGAGGATTATCTTGATAGATTTTGTTCAAAGCTAAATCTTTCTGGTGAGGTAAAGAAAAAGGCACTTGAAATCCTTAAGGAAGCGGAAGAAAGGGGATTGACTTCCGGCAGGGGGCCAACAGGAGTAGCTGCTGCGGCTATTTATATTGCTGCTGTTATGAATGGGGAAAGGAGAACGCAAAGAGAAGTGGCTGAAGTTTCAGGAGTAACTGAAGTGACAATAAGGAATAGGTACAAGGAAATCACGGATAAGCTTGGTCTTCAAATTGAAATCTAATCCTTATGTTAAATTGTTAATGTAATAATTTATTTCCTTTTTGTTATTAGCAAATTTATGAAAAATGGATTCGAAATAAAATCTTTTCACTACTATGATCCTGTCCATGCATATTTCCTTGTATTTGGTTTTCTTTCGGGTGAATTAAAATCCAGAATAAAGATAAATCCTAGTTATGAGGAATTTGATACATTGAATAAAAGATTAATTGAAAAAAAGGATATTGATTTATCAGCGATATCCTCAGTTAATTACTGGAAAGTCGCAGATGAATATTATTTATTAAGATCCGGAAGCACCCAGAGAATGGACGTAGGTGCTATAATTGTGTCAAAAAGACAATACAGAAAGGATGAAATAAATGACCTTAAAATTGCAATTCCAGGCAGATCCTTCAGTGGTTATTTTTATTACAGATTATTTTTCAAGGCGAAGGAGGAAGTAGTTTTCAGGTTTGATATGATCATTGATGCTGTTTTGAATGGGGATGCTGATATTGGTCTTTTAATTCCTGGACCTACATTAACAAGTGCATATGAAAAATTCAAACTGATAAAAATTGCAGATGTTCTTGAAGAATGGAAAAAGAAGGCAGGAAATATTCCCATGCCTATGGGATCTTATGTACTGAAGAAAAAATATTCAATTGAGGAAGCAATAGAAATAAGAAAAACATTTCAAGAATCAATAAATTATGCCAAATTATATTCAGCAAATGCTTTTTCATATGCAATGAATTTTGCAAAAGGTGCGGAACCTGAGGCATTGAAATATTTCCTTGATGGTTGTACTTCCATATATGACATGGGTGAAAATGGAATAAAGGCAATACGTAAAGTACACGAAATAGCAAAAGAAAATGATTTAATAGACAGAATTCCTGAAATAAATACTATTTAATTTGTATATTTGTCTACGATTTTGAAAAAAGGCATATATTATCATAATAATACTATATATAATATGGTGTCTCAATTTTCATAAGAATGTATGACTTATGTCATATATTTATTAATTAAAATCTAATTTGGGATATGGAACG
>JBMFTB010000043.1:0-12516 GCA_049967255.1 Thermoplasmata archaeon | reverse complement strand
GTTTTTCAAGGGTTATGTTTCTCTCTGGTGACCACTATCATAATTTATTGATATAAAATAATATTTATAAAATTTTTTCTCATATGAGTTTAAAAATAATCATTTTTCTAGTACTATAAAAAATTTTAAAAAATTAAAAATAATTTCCTATTACATTACTTAAAAGCTCATACATATCAGCATTTTCTTTCATTATTTCTAAAACTGAAAATATAGGGAACAACCTTAGGTATTCACTTTTTTCAAAAAGTGTTGATTTCCTTATAATTTCAAATTCCTTTACTATGTTAAACATAAAGAAGCTCATAATCAAACCAATGTCTTTAGATTCACCTATTTCATTTTTTATGTAATAAGCGAAAAGGTCCTGGCTTCCACCTTCCTCTTTTTTGTTAAGAAATCCTACTAGATCGTCTGCAAATTGATAAGCAATTCCTAATGCCATACCATACCTTCTTGCATCATTTATGAAATCATTGTAATTCTTTGATGTCAATGCTCCAATCTCTGCTGCGCCTTCAAAAAGAGATCCACTTTTTAATGCTACCAATTTTCTATAATCTATTTTTGACCAGTTTGATGGATCTTCAGCAATGATATCAAGATATTCACCATAGGAGGCTTTTGACCATGTCTCAAGACCTACTCTGAAAAATTTTTCACCTTCTTTCCGTGCTATGTCAAGGGATTCAGATATCAATATATGAGGTAGAATAACAGCCTTTTCTATTCCATATTTTTTCCATAACGTAGGTTTTCTTCTTCTTTCAACACTTTTATCTATAATATCATCATGAACAAGGCTAGCTGCATGACCAAGCTCGGCACTTATAGCAAGTTTCATTGCCTTTTCATAATCACCATCAAGGGCCTCAGATGTGAGCAATAAAACTATACCTCTAAGCCTTTTTCCATCAATAACAGCATATTTAACAAGATCATAAATTTCATCACTGTACCTTTTCTTTATATATTCTTCAATAGCTGAATCAATTTGGTTTTTCTTTTCAGTTAATTTCAATATTAGATCTCCAAACTCCGGCAAATCTCATCACTAACCAGAGTAATATCATTGAATATTAAACATTTTCCAAAACTGAAATAATTTCATAAAAAAGATTTATAATTGAAAAAAATTTCATTTATTTATTCCAACTAACCTAGATGCCCTGAACTTTACCCCTTTTTTGATTAATTCCTGTGAGGTTACATAACCTGCATCAGCATGCCTTAATACACCTATGCCCGGGTCTGCATTCAATACCTTTTTTATCCTTTTTTCAGCTTTTGAGGTCCCGTCTGCAACAATTACAAAGCCAGCATGGATGGAATTGCCTATTCCTGTACCACCACCGTGGTGCACTGATACCCATGTTGCCCCAGAAATTGCGTTTAATAATGCATTCAAGATTGGCCAGTCCGCGATCGCATCACTACCATCCTTCATTGCTTCAGTTTCCCTATAGGGTGATGCAACAGAACCTGTATCGTGGTGATCTCTTCCAATAGCAACAGGTGCAACAAGATCGCCATCCTTTACCATGTCATTAATTAAAAGACCTATCTTTTCCCTCTGACCATAGGATGCATAACAAATTCTTGCTGGAAGACCCTGGAACTTTACCCTTTCCTTAGCCAATTTTATCCATTTTACAAGATGTTCATCATTTTTGAATTCACTTATTATTGCATCATCTATCTTGTAAATATCATCTGGTTCCCCGGAGAGAGCTAACCACCTAAAAGGACCTGAACCTATGGCAAAAAGATCCCTTATGTATGCTGGTACGTACCCTGGTATTTCAAAAGATCTCTTGCAACCTCCTTCTTGCGCTCTTCCTCTGATGTTATTTCCATAATCAAATACCTTGGCTCCGTGTTCCTTAAACCATAATATTGCATTTACCTCTTTTACAATGGATTTATAAACATCTCTTATGTACGATTCATGATCCCTTTTAGAATATTCCATAGCTTCATCAAACGTGTAACCTTCAGGTATATAACCTACATTTAGATCATGTGCGGCTGTTTGATCTGTTACTACATCAGGAACAATATTCCTGTTCATTAACTCTGTATAAATGGTTGCAGCATTTCCAAGAAGACCTATAGATATAATTTTTCCATCATCTATAGCCTCGTCCTTAATCTTCAGTGCTTCATCCAAGGAATCTGCCCTAATATCAAGATATTTGCCTTTTATCCTTCTTTCTATTTTTCTTTCATCAACTTCAACTATTATACCAATACCCTCATTCATTGTTATTGCAAGAGGCTGTGCTCCCCCCATTTCTCCAAGCCCTGATGAAAGGACCCACTTCTCCTTTAACGTATCCTGGCCGAACTCCTTTCTAGCTAATGCGGATAATGTTTCATATGTGCCTTGAAGAACACCCTGTGTCCCTATGTATATCCAAGACCCAGCAGTCATTTGCCCAAACATGGTTAAACCTTTTCTTTCCAATTCCCAAAATATTTCATCTGTGGCCCATTTTGGAACAATCTGTGCATTTACAATCAAAACCCTTGGGACATCTTCAGCAGTTTTGAATATACCAATGGGTTTCCCGGATTGGACCAAAAGAGTTTCATCATTTTCAAGTTCTTTTAACAATCTGACTATTTCATTAAATGAATCCCAGTTTCTTGCTGCCTTTCCCTTACCACCATAAACTATGAGATTTTCAGAATCTTTAGCAACATCTGGGTCAAGGTTATTCATCATTAACCTAAGGGCTGCTTCTTGCCCCCATCCCTTGGTATTTAATTTATTGCCTCTAGGTGCATGGATTTCAACCATCAATAATCACCAATGATGGCATAAACTCCCCCCTATTAAAATTTAACCAATCAAAAAAAATTCTGGCAAAATTCATATACAGGATAAAGTTTATGGAATGATACTACAAATAAAAAGGGATTAATTATGGCAGAAAATAAGGATTTCAAATACATTGTTCGTTTAGCGAATACCGATATAGATGGTAATAAGACTGCAATTTATGGTTTAATGCAAATAAAAGGTATAGGTTATAGGGTTTCTGAAATTCTTTTAAAAAGTGCCGGGATCCAAAAAACAAAAAAGATTGGAGAGTTAAGTGATGAAGAACTAGATAAATTAAAAAAGGCACTAGATAATGCCTCACAGATATTACCTTGGTGGGGAGTAAACAGAAAAAAGGATTTCTTCACGGGTAAAAATATACATCTCATTGGATCAGATCTCGATCTAGCAGTAAAGGACAATATAGATTTACTTAAAAAAATAAGGGCTTATAGGGGAATAAGACATGAGAGAGGCTTGCCAGTTAGAGGCCAAAGAACAAGATCGAATGGTAGGGTAGGCTTAACAGTAGGTGTTGCAAAGAAGAAAGAGGTGAAATCGTAATGGGGGATCCCAAATTTAACAGGAAAACATATGAGAAGCCAAGAAGACCCTGGGAAAAGGATAGGATTGATGATGAAAATAAGATTTTATCAAGGTATGGTTTAAAGAATAAGAGAGAATTTTGGAAGACACAGTCAATTTTAAGAAATTACAGGGCTCAAGCCAGAAGATTGCAGGCTTTAATCAGATATAATGACCCTCAGGCCCAGAAAGAATTAAAACAGCTTCTTGATAAATTGATAAGTTATGGTTTTCTCGATCAATCAAATGCAAGCATAGATGCCATCCTGACATTAACGCTTGATAATATTTTGGATAGAAGGCTTGAATCTCTGGTGTTTAAGCTTGGACTTGCAAATACACCGAAACAAGCAAGGCAATTTATAACCCATGGGCATATTTCGATAGGTGACAGAATAATTTCAATCCCGGGATACATGGTAAAGAAGAATGAAGAAAATTTAATAAAATATAATGAATTTTCACCATTGAGCAATGAGCTTCATCCAATGAGGCCTAAACCCAAGGAGGAAGTTCAATGACTAAAATTGCAGTTGTTAACATTTATGCATCTCATAATAATACGATAATTACAGTTACAGATATAACCGGTGCTGAAACAATAGCAAAAGCATCTGGAGGAATGGTTGTAAAGGCTGACAGAGATGAATCATCTCCTTATGCAGCAATGAAAGCGTCAGATATTGTAACGGAAAAGTTAAGGGAAAAGGGCATTAATGATATAATAATAAAGGTCAGGGCACCGGGAGGCAGCAAAAGTCATTCAACTGGACCTGGTGCACAAGCTGCCATAAGGGCACTTACTAGAGCGGGTTTTAAGGTACTTAGAGTTGAAGATGTAACACCAATTCCACATGATGGTACAAGAAGAAAAGGCGGTAAAAGAGGAAGAAGGGTTTAAACCCTGGAGGTGAAGGGTAATTTCCCATTCCATATGAAGCTTAATATAATAGAATTGCAAGATAGATACATAAGGTTTGAGATTGATGGAATTGATTATTCTATAGCAAATATGCTTAGAAGGACTCTTATAAATGATATACCAAAACTTGCAATTAAAAATGTTACATTCCATTTAGGTTCAATACAAAAAATAGACAAGGATGGAAAAGAACATACTTATAATAGCTCATCCCCCCTTTTTAACGAAATTATCTCACATAGGCTAGGTTTAATTCCATTACCCACTGATCTTAATATGAAGTTCAGGGAGGATTGCTCCCATCCACCAGATCAGGCTTGTCCTCTATGTACCGTCACTTATACACTAACAAAATATGGACCTGATACTGTTTATTCTGGGGATCTAATTCCTGTTGGGGATCCTTCCTTTGCCCCAATAGAAAAAGGGATACCAATAGTCAAATTGAATGAAACTCAGGCTCTTTTAATAGATGCGGAAGCAATAATGGGAACAGCAAAAGAGCATGCAAGATGGCAAGTTACGAGTGGTGTTTCATACAAATATCACAGGGAATTCTTAATACCTAAAATAGAGGGAGATATAATAGAAAAAATAAAAAAAGATTGCCCCAGGAACATAATAAAAGAAAATGATATGGGTCTTCTAGTTACAGATGATATACCCTGCAAGTATATCGCATCCCTTTATAGGCTTGAAAACATAAAGATCACAGAGGATGATTCAAGGTTTATTTTCCAGTTTGAAACTGATGGCTCTTTAACCGCAAAACAAACATTGCTATATGCAATAAAAAGGTTGAAAGAAAGAACCTCAAAGATAAGGGAATCAATAACAGTGTGATTACATGAATGAAAGAAAAGATTTTCTGGACAGATTAAAAAAGGTGGAAGAACTTAACGGGTTGGGCATAAATCCATACCCACATTATTTTCCTGTTAATGCAACCATAAAGGAAATTGTACAATTTCCAGAAAATTATATGGGGAAGAACGTATCAATTGCAGGGAGGGTAATGGCATTAAGATATCATGGTAAGGTCGGTTTTGGTGATCTTTCCATGGATAATTATAAGATTCAGCTTTTTTTAAAGTTTGAAATTTTAAATGACAAATATGATTTTTTTAAAAAATTTGTTGATAAATCAGATTTTATTGGCGTATATGGGGACATTGTTAGGACTGATAAGGGTGAGTTAAGCATACTTGTAAAGGAATTTGTGATTCTTACAAAATCACTTTATGATCTACCACATGCATGGTTCGGTCTTGAAGATGTTGAAACAAGATATAGACAAAGATACCTTGACATGCTTTTGAACAGGGATGTTTTTGAAATATTCAGGAAAAGATCAATTATAGTTAGTGAAATAAGGAAAACGCTTGAGGAGAAAGGTTATCTAGAGTTTGAAACACCCATACTACAGCCTGTTTATGGTGGTGCGAATGCAAAACCTTTCATTACACATGTTAATGCAATAAACAGGAATTATTATCTTAGAATCTCTGATGAACTTTATTTGAAAAGACTTCTTGTAGCAGGATATCCCAAGGTATTTGAAATAGGAAAGGATTTCAGAAACGAGGACATAGATTCAAAGCATAACCCGGAATTCACAATGATTGAGATTTACGAAGCTTTCAGGGATTACAATGATATGATGGATTTAACAGAAAACCTTATTAAACATCTTGCCAAAAAAATAAATGGATCGCTGAGTGTAAAAGTTGGGGATAATGAAATTAATCTTTCTGGAAAATGGCCAAAGGTAAAATTGCTTGAAAAACTAAAAGAGAATGGGATAGATGCAAAAAAAATATCTGATGATGAAATTAAAAAATTTCTGGAAAAATACAATATAAAAATGCCAACCTATGTCAGGGGTATTGCATTAACAAAGATCTTTGAAGAAATGTTTGAACATACATTTATTAATCCCACATTTGTAATTGATTATCCAAGAGAAAGTACACCATTGTGCAAACTTCATAGGGAAGATCCAGAACTTGTGGAAAGATTTGAACTTTTTATTAATGGTATTGAGATAGCAAATGGATATACGGAACTTAACGATCCAGTCTTACAAGAAAAATTTTTCAATGAAGAGGTAAAGAGGAGAGTGCTGGGGGATGAAGAGGCACAGCAGATGGATAGGAATTTTATAGAAGCATTAAGGATAGGAATGCCAAATGCCGGAGGCGTTGGCATTGGAATTGATAGGATTTCAATGATTTTGACGGGCGCAAAAAGTATAAAAGAAGTTATTTACTATCCCATACTTGCACCTAAAGATGAAAAATGAAATAATCTTGAATGATCTAGAAAGGATAATCCTTTTACATATTTTTAATTATGGCCCTGAATCTCCTATTTACTGGATAAGGATAACTAAGGACTATTCCATGAAAGATGTAAGGGCATGCTTTAAAGATCTTGAGCAGAAAGGACTTATAGAATTTTGCGGATCAACCATAAGCAGAAAATTTTTAACGTCTTCTGTAAAAAATACGATAAAAAGGAAAGCTAAACCTGTAAGGGGAAAAAGGTCTTATTATTGTTTGACAAAAACTGGAAAGGCTTTAGCAAAGGAACTATTTGGTCATTCAAAAAAATAATGTTAAAAATAATATATGATGATTGTTTTTCAGTTTACAATGTCCCTTCTTGAAGTAAGGAATCTTTCAAAAAGCTATGGAGTTAACGGAAAGAAAGTAATAGCATTTCAGAATATTTCATTCTCACTAGAGAGAAGGGAGTTTATTTCAATTGTAGGCCCTTCAGGCTGTGGTAAATCAACACTTTTGAGAATATTAATAGGACTTGAAGATGCAACAGAAGGTGAAATACTTTATGAAGGTAAACCTTTGAAAGTAGTGAAACCAAGGTTTTCCATGGTTTTTCAATCACCATCGTTGTTTCCTTGGTTAACTGTCCAGGAAAACGTAGAAATTGTCCTAGAACCTTTGGGTTACGAATATGAGGAAAGAGAAAAAATCGCAAAAAAATACATTTCTGTTGTAGGTCTTGATGGTTTTGAAAATGCATATCCTAAGGAATTATCAGGGGGGATGAAGCAAAGGGTAGGCCTAGCAAGGGCACTTGCTGTTGATCCAGAGGTATTATTAATGGACGAACCATTCTCATCACTTGATTCGCTTACAGCAGAAGCTTTAAGGGAGGAAGTTTTGCTTCTTTGGGCAGATCCTTCGCTTCCTCCTGATTCCATCATTCTTGTAACACACAACATAGACGAGGCTGTCCTCATGAGTGACAGGATTCTTATTTTAACACCAAGACCTGGGAGATTGATTGAAGACCATAAGGTACAGCTTTCTAGACCCAGAAACAAAAAGGATCCTGAATTTTATAAAGAAGTAGATTATGTTGTATCTGTACTTTCAAGATGAATTTATTATAGGAAGAATTTTTTCAATGTAATCAAGAGCTTCTGGATTTAATATAGTATCCCTATTCGTAACAGGCCTGCCATTTAAAATGTTGGCAATGGCTATTTCTACCTTTTTTTGATTGAATGTATATGGTATGTCTGGAACTTCTATGATTAGATCTGGCACATGCCTAGGTGAGGCATTTCTTCTCAATTCCGTTTTTATCTTGTTTTTTAATTCTTCATTTAATACATAACCTTTTTTAAGTTTTACAAAAAGTATTATTCTCTGATCTCCTTTCCACTCCTGCCCTACAACTGCACTATCAGCTATTTCTGGCAAGCTTTCAACTATGTTATAAATTTCTGCAGTTCCAATTCTCACCCCAGATGGTTTAAGGGTAGCATCCGATCTTCCCATAAATGTAATCCCACCAGTCTTGCTATTAAAAATAACGAAATCACCATGCCTCCATACATTCTTTTTTGGATAATAATATGAAAAATATGTTTCAAAATATCTCCTGTTTTCTGGATCGTTTAAAAAATAAAGGGGCATTGATGGAGAAGGCGCTTCACATACAAGTTCTCCAACAGTATCATAAACGGGATTTCCATCTTGATCATAAGCCTTAATTTTCATTCCAAGACCTGGAGACTGAACCTCACCAGCATAAACAGGCAATATTGGGCTTCCTATTCCAAAACAACCATTTATGTCAGTGCCACCAGAAATAGAATTGAAATGCAAATCATTTTTTATGTTTTCATAAACCCATTCAAAGCCTTCAGGTGAAAGAGGTGATCCTGTTTGTGAGATTTCCCTAAGTCTTGATAAATTGAACGTTTTTCCAGGTTTAGCATCCATATTTTTAAGGGAATATATATAACTAGCACTGCATCCAAATATTGTTATTCCTTCATCTTCTACATATTTCCACATAGTTTTCCAATCCGGATAAGAAGGATTTCCATCAAATAGAAAGACTGTTGCCCCTGTAGCAAATGATGACATTAACCAGTTCCACATCATCCAGCTAGGGGATGTAATATAAGTAATGGTATCACTTCTTTTCAAATCTGAATGAATAATAAGCTCCTTAAGATGATTTACCAAAACACCCCCAGCACTCTGTACCATTGATTTTGGCTTGCCTGTTGTACCTGATGAAAACATTATGAACAAAGGTTGATCAAAGGGAAGCTGTTCAAATTCTATTTCACCTTGAGAAAATCCTGATATAAATTCATCAAAATATTCAGCGTTTGATATTCTTTTGTTTTCTTCGTTTTCCACATATCTGTAAACTACTATTTTTTTTATTGATTTTAATTCACTTGCTATGCTTTTAACATTTTCTAGAATATCAAACTTTTTTCCTTTGTAATAATAACCATCAACTGTGAATAAAATTTTCGGCTGTATCTGAGAAAATCTATCAAGAATTACCCTGGGCCCAAGTTCTGTTCCTGCAGAAGACCAGGTGGCTCCTAACGATGCAGATGCAAGCATTGATATTGTTGTTTCTGGTATATTTGGCATATATGCAGCTACATGATCACCGGGTTTGACACCTTCATACTTCATTGCTTTATGGAGCTTCGATACCAGGTTATAAAGCTCAGCATACGAAATTTCTTTTCTTATGTCTGTCCAAGGTTCTGTTCTGAATTTTATTGCAACCTTTTCATCTCTATACCTCAAAATGTTCTGAGCATAGTTTAATTCAGCACCTTGGAACCACCTCGCTCCAGGAAATCTTTCAATGTCATCGATTACTCTTTCAAATTTTTTTGTGTAAATTATGCCTGTAAATTCCCAAACAGATTCCCAGAAATTAGGTATGTTATCTATTGACCAATTATAAAGATCTCGGTAATTCTTAAAATTTTTTTTATGTTTATTATTTAAAAATTCAATATATTTCATAATATTTGATGAGTCTTTTAAATCAGAACTTGGCTTCCATAAAAGTTTTAAATTCATTTTTATCATTTTGGAATATGAAATTTTATTCTTAAACTTTGTTTTGAATATCTAAAAATGTTTAAATACCCTTGTAAATTTGTAAAACGTATGACAGATTTAAGAGAAGATGTCGTTGACGATAGGGGAGCGATAAAGAAATTACAGCTTTTGTTTCCGGGTTATCATGGTTATAGGGTAAATGAAGACCTCAGAGATGCTGACATTTATTTAAAAAATGAGATCTACAAGAGAATGATTAACGATCTTGATCTCTTAAAAGCTGCAGAGCAGAATCTCACTATTAATGGAATATTCACTGGCCTTGATAGGATAGGCATGATAAGATCTAAACTGCAGACATTAGCTGGTGAAATAAAGCAACATGAAGCAGGGTATTCAGGAATTTCACCCCCAATAAGGATAAATAAAAACAAAATTTCTGCACTTTATGACCTTGACATGAAAATCTATGATCAAATAAACAATATTGAGATAATTTTAAAAAAATACGTTGATGGAACATCATTAGGAAAGAATGACTCTTCTCTAATAAACGATTTAATTGTTGCATTGAATAATTTGAAAGAGATTAATGATTCAAGGGATAAAATACTTTATGGAGGTATATGAATATGTTCAAGAAAAAGGATAGTTTTTCTAGTGGGGATAGCATTATAGGTGCTACTACAATAGAATGGGAGGATCAATACAAACAAGGTAATGTGATGTGGAAAGTTCCAAGGAACATAAGATTCAATGATAATATTGTGGTAAGGGAGGATGAGACAGCAGTATTTTTTAGAGATGGTAAGGCAATTGCTTATATTGATAAGCCAGGAAGGTTTGCATTGACATCCCTGAATGCTCCTGTGGTAGGAGAAATAGTTAAACTTCTTTCTGGTGTTCAGCAACAGGCGGAGGTCTATTACTTGCAAAGGAGGATAATAGATGCAAAGTTCGGGTCAAAAGAACCGTATGCGTTCAGGGACAAGGATTTTGGTATAGTTATGCTCCGCCTGTATGGAGAGATGAGATACAGAATATCAGATCCTTCTCTTTTCATAAACCAGTTTGTTGGTACATTTTCAGCAGAAACAAGTGCGGATGTTGAAAGCAGGATAAGGGATCAAATAGTAATGGTAATTTATAATATACTTGGCAAGATGAAGGACCAGGGTATTTCTGTTCTTGACCTTCCTTCAAATTTAATGAACATTGAGGAAGCAGTTCTGGCGAATTCTAAACAAGCGTTTGACCAATATGGTGTAGAAATAAATAAGATCTCGGGCTTGAATATATCCATGCCCGATGAGGTTCAGAAGGCAATAGATGCAAGGTCAAGCATGCAAGTTCTTGGAGTTAATTATCTACAGCTACAAGCTGGAAAAGCAATGGTTGATGCAGCGAACAACCCATCAGGTACTGCGGGCGTTGGAGCTGGAATTGGAGTAGGCATGGGTGCTGGTGCGGGCATGGCATATCCCATGGCAGCAAATATTGCCCAGGGCATAAACCAGCAACCACCAAAAGAGGAAGATACAAAAATATGCCCAAAATGTGGAACTACTGTCCCAAAAAATGCCAAATTTTGCTTCAACTGTGGCTTCGATTTTACTTCCCTTGACACAATAAAATGCCCTTATTGCGGTGCTTCGATACCAAAAAGTGCGAAGTTTTGCCCCAACTGTGGAAAATCATTGGTTTTAAAATGTCCTAAATGCGGGACTGATATTCCTCCAGGTGCAAAATTCTGCCCTAATTGCGGATGGAAGGTGGAATAAATGTATTGCAGAAAGTGTGGTGCAAAAATACCGGATGATTCTGCATTTTGCCCTGTTTGCGGTGCACCCCAAACACCTTTGACAGGGCAATCAGCAAGCAGATCTGGATTACCCATTTCCCAAGTTTCAACAGGCCCAATACTGAAAGAAATGAAATGCCCAAACTGCGGTGCACCTTTAGATCCCCAGCCTGGTGAAGCGATGGTTGTTTGCCCTTACTGTGGTACATCCATAACATTGGGATCAGAGGGATGGATGCAAGTAGCAAGGCATTACATCCTTGATGTCAAGGTCCCAATGAAGGATCAGGCCCTTTCAATAGCAAGATCATACCTCGATAGGTCTATAATACATAGACACCTATTCGAGAAAAGTGAAGTAAAAACAATAAATCTATCTTTTGTACCTTACTGGATAATAGACGCGGGTTATTCTGCCCAATATAAATACAAAAGGGAGGAGGTACAGCCTGGAGGTTTTGTTGGCGTTCCGATGGGGAGAGGTGGTGGCTTTATGGGACCAACAGTTAATATGCAAACAGTAGTTGAATCCGGGACTGATGTTGGTACTGTAAAATACCCAATTATTGCTGTAGAAAGTTTAAATATTTACCAACCACCTGATTACATTTTCAATCTCTCAGATATGAGAACATTACAACCACAGGATTCTTCAAACCCAATTAAGATGATGAATGGAACCATAGGTGAGGAAAAAGCAAGAGTTGAGGGGAAAGTAAGAATTGCACAATGGGAAATAAGAAGATTACAAAAAAGGGTTCACGGTTTCCTGTCTGCTGATGTAAATATAGATATAGCAGATATTTATCTTACTCATATACCTGTTTGGTACATTGAATTTGTTCATAAAGATAAAAATTTAATACTTCTCATTGATGGCCATAATGGTCTTATAATGGAAGAGGTGAAGGATTAGTTTGTGAGCTACTCCACAGGCGTAAATTCATACTGCACCAGCCCTACTTTTATCAATCCTATTTTCTTTATATTTTTTGATGCATTGAGATCCCTATCCATTATCAAT
>JBMFTB010000042.1:0-12852 GCA_049967255.1 Thermoplasmata archaeon | reverse complement strand
ATATATATAAATGTTTGTTGGGGGAAGTCCGTGTATCTCATCGCTAAAGCAACTGAGATTTACAGCTTCCCCCAAACTCCTAACTTCGCTTTTTAAATTTCTGACATCCTCTCTGCCTCAAAGGCTCGGGTTTCTGCTTCAACGACACACAGGGAAAATACCACGAGAACCCTGATATGGATTATTATTTGCAAGCGCAAAATGATGCATTATGGAGCAGGGTACCAAAAGAAAGCAAATTAAGTAATTTCTATAGAACAATGGTGGAAAAATAAATGATGAAAAATAAAAATAATATTAAGCTTTATATGCTCAAACAAAATGGGAATCCGCACATAATCAAGGGATAGGATATTTTTAAATATTGGGAATCCATAAAATTATTTATGGTATTAGAAAATAAAATTGCAGTAGTAACTGGATCAGGAAGGGGCATAGGTCGCGAAGTGGCAATTTATCTTGCAGAACAGGGTGCAAATGTTGTCGTTAATGTTAAGAAAAGGATTGAAGATGGAAATAAAACTCTTGAAGAAGTAAAAAAATATAGTGATGGATTAATGGTTCAAGCAGATGTTTCTACCAGAGAAGGTTGCAAAAGTCTGGTTGAAGAAACGATAGAAAAATATGGAAAGTGCGATATACTAGTCAATAATGCTGGATTGGGTATAGGGATGCCATTTTTAGAAAGTGATGACAAACTTATAGAAAAAATGATTTCTACAAACTATCTTTCAGTAATTTATTGCACCCAGGAATTTTCTAAAATATTACCTGAAGGTAGCTCAATTATTATGATGGCATCACTTGCCGGGATAAGGCCTATGGTGTCATTATCATTATATGGAAGCTTAAAAGCGGCTGTGATAAAACTAACTGAATATCTTGCCTTGGAATTAAAATCAAAAAAGATAAGAGTAAATGCTATTGCACCTTCAATAGTTAAAACAAAGATGGGTGAAAGCCTAATAGAATATCTTCACATGACTGAAGATGAATATGCAACAAAACACACACTAACGGGCAGTATCATATATCCAGAAGAAATAGCAAAGGCTGTAGTTTTTCTTGTTGAATCTATGAATATAACGGGTCAAACATTAATAATAGATTCTGGTCAGTCATTATTAGGTGATTTTCTAATATGAATAAAAGCCATCAAAAATTTAAATACTCAGCCACGATTACTTTTAACTATGGGTCTAAGCAAAAAGGATCTTGCAAGAAAAAAGAGAAACCTCGAAAATAGGATTGCGGAACTGGAGGAAAAGGCAAGGAGGAATCCAATGGACAAAAAGGTAAAAGAGGAACTTGAAGAATTAAAGAAAAAGTTGGAAAAAGAGAAATAGATCAATCTATAAATTCCCAATCAATTTTTTCTTCCACATTATTTTTTATTGCCCTTGATATGAAACAGTATTTGTGGGCTAGCTCCATTGCCCTAGGTATCTTTTCTTTATCCTCTGGCGCAACCTTGAGAAGCACATGCAAGTGAATTGATTCAAACCTGTACCCCTTTTCAGGGCTTGGTCCTAGAACTGACTTTACCTTGCACCTCCAGCTCTGAAGACTAATACCCATCTTGTCCTTGAACTCAAGAAATGTCGTCAGTACGCACGATGCGAGTATACCTGGGAAAAGTTCCTCCGGTGTCATCTGCCCTTCGGGGCCCTTGAACTCTGGTGGTGAATCAACCTCTATTTCAAAATTTTTAACCTTTACCCTTGTTCTCCTATCATCAAGCCATTCAACTTCACTCTCATACTCGTACATAGTTCTGATAATAATAATTCAATATAAATTAATTTTCTTTTAACAAGTGAAAAGTTTTTTATAAGGAAAGTAATAGAGGTTGCTAAGGTGTAACCATGACATTTTGGCAGGGTAGATCAATTAGGAAAATGACTGGCGGAAGGTACAGGCAATCAAGGAAGAAAAGGAGATACGAGCTAGGGAGTGATCCTGTACTTACGAAACTTGGTCCTGAAAGAAAAAAGTTTGAAAGGACGTTTGGTGGGAATTTCAAAATAAAGGTACTTTCTGTAGATCATGTTAATGTTTATGACAAGGAAAGCAAGGCAATGAAAAGGGCAAAAATAATAACTGTGAAGGAGAATAGGGCAGATCCACACTATGTTCAGAGAAATATAATAAACAAGGGAGCTGTTGTATTGACGGACATTGGAATGGTTAAAATAACTTCCAGGCCAGGACAGGATGGCGTTTTAAACGGCATTCTTATTGGCAAATGATCATCTATCCCTCATATTTTGATAGAAAATATTCAAAGAAGCAGGGTAGAAAGGTACCAAAAAGCTTGGCTTCTGACCCTACACCTGAAAGCATTGAACTTGCACTTAAAAAATTGAATCTAAAATATGAGTTACAGAACAATCCATATCCTAAACACTGGCCCACGGATAAAATTAGATTCTATATTGAAACAAACAGAAAAAAGAGCGATCTCCTTAAAGAGATTGCAAAAATAATAAAAAATTCTTAAAAAATATTAAGAAAAGGCTTAATACCTTCTCTTAAAGTCCCTTCGGCCGCCACCACGGTTGAACGACCTTCTCTCTGGTTTATATTCCTGGCTGTGTTCTACTGCGCTTACGTCGTTCTCCGTGTTAATGCTTTCCGGGGCCTCTTCGCTTTTCTTAATTGAACCGTATTTTCCAACATTTAATCTCATATGTCCCCTAACAAGGGTGACATAGCCATTGTCTATGTATAATGCGTCTCCCGTGTTCACATCGTTGGACTGATCCCCCCAAAGAGTGAGTGTGATCAATCCTGTCTCATCCCCGATTACGACTTCAGTAAGCTTCCTTCCTTCTCCATACCTTGTCTGTATTTCCTTAGTTTCTCCAACACTTGTCACTTTTCCCAAAACATTGACCCTTTTTGATTCAGGGCTCAAGTCTTTTATTTTCGTTACGTTTTCCATACTTTCTTCCTTCCTTTTTTCTTTTTCGAACGGCTCTCCGACTTTCCATGTTTTTTGGAAAACAGTTTTCCGTTCAAGGGTAAGAACATTTCAATGTATATTAATCTTTCCTATCTTCCCTTGGCGTTATCTTTTTTGGTCTGCTGCAAATTGCCTGCTGATCCCCATCATAAAAAATCTCCCTATCAGGGTATTTCTTTTGGAGGTCCATCATCATATTGTAAACTTCTTCAACGGTAATTTCAGGATTTTCTTTCAATCGAAAATGGACCACTTTTTCATCCGAGCTCATTTTAATTAAGTATTATAACTCACTATAAAAATCTTTTTTTTATAATTTTCTTTAAAATCAATAATAGCAATTTTTATATTCAATTTTAACCTATACTATTTTATGGAAGGTTTTCGTTGCATGCTTGTTTCATGGAAGCATATTGAATCCTGGGTTTCTCAGATCATGAAAAAAATGGAAAAAAAAGTATACAAGCCAGATGTTATAATAGGCCTTTCCCGTGGAGGGCTCGTACCTGCTAGGATTATTTCCGATTATCTCCAGCTAAAGGATCTTTATGCAATAAAGACAGAGCACTGGGGTATTACAGCCACTCCTGACGGTCAGGCAAGAATAACCCAGGGTTTGCCAATAAATATTGAAGGTAAAAAAGTTCTACTTGTTGATGATATTACGGATACCGGGCAAAGCCTGAGCGTTGCCTTTGAATATGTTAAAAATTTTAATCCTGATGAACTGAAAACGGCAACACTTTTACATATTACAAGATCAAAGTTCATTCCTGATTTCTATGCTGAAGAAGTGCCAGAGGAGAAATGGACCTGGTTCATATTCCCATGGAATGTTTATGAGGATCTTACGACCATAATAGTAAAGATGCTTTCACAGGAGAGCCTTGATTATAATGGCATTCTTGATGCATTCAAAAAATATTTTTACATTAAACCTAAGAAATACATGCTTAGAAATTCATTAAAAATGCTTGAAAACAAAAAAATTGTAATTAGGGAAAATGGCTTTTATAAAAAATTATAATGTCCTGTCTATAGCCTCTGAAATTTCTTTCTGAAACGTTGAAATCATACTCCTTAAAACTTCTTCCCTTATTTCTGATGGCATGGAGATAATGCCTAGCTTTGCAACTGCTTTTGAAAACTTTGTTGCAGCTGTTATTTCCATCAGCTTTGCCTGGCTGTATTCCAGTATAGCTTCCCTGAGTTCCTTTTTTATTTCTGGATTTTTTTCAAGCTTGTCCTTCAAATATGATTTCATTTCATCCTTTACTAGATCCCTTAAAACATCCGCAAAGAGTGCTTCATCCGGAAGCGATTTTTCAATAGTTGCCAAAATCTCATTTATATCCATAATAATACCATGACCTTTAGAATATTAAAATTATTGCTTGAACTCTATCTTTGCCCTGTTACTTATTATTGCACTATTTCCACTCGGATCTTCTATTATAAATGTAAGTACATCAAGCCCATTCCTCATTTTTCCTATTTTTTTCATTTTTTCAATTATGATCTTCTTCTCCTTAGGTGAGGAATCCTTTAAAACCTGGCTCATGACATTTAGAACCCTGAAAAGTACGCCTTCAATGTCTGAAATGAAAGATTCACCATCCTGAACAGGCTCAATACCAACGCCTAATTCAGGAATGCTTATACTTGCCCTTGATGATCTTATTACCCTTACCTTAAGGTCTTCTGGACCGGATGCCTTAAACTCTATCCTCACTGGTCTTTTCTGTTCTAGAAAAATAACATCGCTGTGTTTGTATCCGCAGGAACTGCAAATGGACGTATATATGAGTGTTCTGCCAAAGTAGGGTATATCATTTTCCTTTATTGTTGTAACAAGTGTTTTGTTTTTGCATATGGGGCAGGTTTCAATTAAATCTGACTCAGCCATTCTTTCAGTTGTCCCGATACAATATACTTTTTCTTCTGCATAGATTCAATATTCCTGGACCCTGTTAAAAACATGGCACTCTTGAGTTCCTCTATAATGGTTCGCATTTCCTCTAGCAATTGCGGGTAACCCTGGCTTGCAAATTTTATTACATGCCCAGCCATGCCTACCATGTCAGCACCAATTGCAAATGCCCTTGCAGCATCAAGGCCATTCCTTATCCCTCCGGAAGCAATTATCTTCATGTTCAGGTTCTTATTCTGCATCACAGAAACAGGGGATGGTATTCCCCAGTCCCAGAACGTTAATCCAAGCCTTTCCCTTTTCCTATCGCCTAATTCCTGTGCCCTGTAATGTTCAACTGCTGCAAAAGAAGTACCCGAAAGACCTGCAATGTCAATTGCGAACGCCCCAGCCCTTTTCAACCTTAAACCTGTGTTGAAATCTATGCCTGCGCCCGTCTCCTTTATAATTATTGGAAAATTCCTGCAAACAGAATGTAATCTTTGCTCTATGCCCTTTGCATTCCTATCACCCTCAGGCTGAACCACCTCCTGCAGGAAGTTTAAATGAATGTCAAGGAAATGGGCATTTAAAGATTCGAGTATGAATGATAGCTCTTCATCGCTGAATGGTGGATCATTCTTCTGGTTAACGAGCTGTGGTGCACCTATGTTTGCTATCCTCAGGGGTATGTCATAATCCTTGATTATTGAAAATGAATCAAGAACATCACGGTTTTTTATTATTACCCTCTCGCTCCCAACACCCATTCCTATTTGCAGCTCTGCAGCTACCTTTGCCATTGTTTCATTGAGTTTCTTTGCCTCTGGAAAACCACCAGTCATTGATTCTATTATGATTGGGTATTTCAGCCTTCTGCCCAGGAAATCAGTAGAAAGATCTATTTCATCATAGTTGATTTCAGGCAGTGCCTGATGAATTAAATATATGTCATCCCAGTAGTTGTGGTGAGCATTAACATTTTTTTCAAGCACGATGTTAACGTGATCAGCCTTTCTATTCTCAATCATATCTTCCACCTTGTCCCTTTTACATTTTCTCCAAGCATACCTTTTTTAACACGACCCGGCACCAGACCATTTATTACGAGCACTTCAATGCCCAATTTTGCAATGTTTTTCATGACTTTAAACTTTCCCTCCATGGAACCTGTAACATCAGCCACATTGCTCCCAAAAAGTATGTTTTCTTCACCTTTTATTTCCTCTATCAGTTTTGCATCACTGAACAGTTTTGGATTTTTATCAAAAATGCCATCAACGTCCGTTATAAAAATTACCCTCTCCGGATGCAAAGATTTTGCAAGATGAAACATGATCTGATCCCCTGAACATATAGTCATTCCTCTTTTTGGGTCAAGAACCACATCCCCATATGTGACAGGCACAAAACCCCTGTCCAGAAGATCACTGAACCTATTTACCCTGAATGTTTCCCCAACCATATGGAATGCATGAACTGGAACGGATATTGCAGGAATACCATATTTTATTAATTTATCAATAACAATTGAATTAAGGTCCTGCATATCCTTTCCTACTATGGAATAATATATTTTCTCATTCTCATCCCTTATTCCATTCTGTAATTTATATCTATCAGAAACAATGTGCCCGAATGATCCTCCACCGTGAACGATGACCATATGCGTTTTTATTAGTTCCCTAGAGATCCTTGAAAGCACATGCTCCTTTATTTTTCTGTATGTTTTCTTGTCCGTAATTACGCTTCCACCTATCTTTAACAGAATCATTTTTTTCACTGGCTAGCTATTTTCAATTCAGGGTATACCAACTTATCAAAATTACCAAATTTTCTCGCCATCATTAAGAAGTTTTTAGACCCTATTGCATTGTTTTTTAAACCGGCGATCCTTGCCTTGTAGAACCAGGCCAATGCATTTTTCTGGTCCTTGACAACAACACCGTTTAAAATCTTTTCAGCATCATCAATTCTGTTTTGAAGGAAGAGAGAAATTGCATCGAATACTGTTCCTAATTTCTCATAAACTTGTTTTAATGCTTCTTTCCCAAGTCCTGAGCCTATTAACATTTCAAGCGCCGGTACAAATATTTCATAATTTTCAATGTGTTTCATTAAAATTTTATTGATTTTATCAATAAAACTTTCTGAAACATAATATTTTGAAATTAAATCATTCAGTCTTCCTGATAAAATGGCATGCTCTATTTCATCCATTTCAGGTTCCTTTAAAACTTCAATATTCTCATTCTTTATGTTTTCTTTTTCAATGTTTTCTGGAGCTTTTTCTCTTGTTTCCATTTCGCTTGGAATACCTATATCACCGAATATATCCTCCTGAACAGTTGCCCTGGGCTCAGTGATCATTGACTCAAGAATTGCAATTTCTGGATCACCGGATGAGAGCTTTTTCACCCTTTCTATGAATTGTGTTGCTTCAGACTTCTTTCCATGGTTTATCAATAACCTTGCCTTTTCTTTCAAAAGTGATAGGTTGTCCGGGGATATTTTAAGGCCTTCATCAAGTATGTCTATGTTATCCTCTATTATTCCAAGCTGCAAATAAATTTGTGCAGCGTTTTCTCTGTCTCCCTTTTCAAGATAATATTCAAGTTTTTGCCTGAGCGCATCCTTGTTTGATGGATCAATATTGAGTATCCTGTCAAGTATTTCCATCTTATCAGGGCTTAATTTCAATGCCTCCATATACCATTTCATTGCATTATTATTGTCCCTCTGAATCCTGTAAAGGTCTCCAAGAAGAACCATTGCCCTGTGGTTCGTTTTATCAATGTCCAGGGCTTTTTTAAGATTTACCATGGCATATGGTATTTGAATGTTCTGACTGACAAGGATCCTTCCAATTTCAAACCATGCCCTTGCATTGTTTGGATCCATTTCCTTTACCTTTTCAAAATAATCAATACTTTTATCCTTATCACTCAGTTCAAACAACAATGAGCCAGCTTCAAGCAGTATATTTGTAACCTCATTTTTGTTTTGTTCTATTGCCTGTTCTTCGCTTGGATCAGCATCAGAAATCATCCTGTGTATTTTCCTGAGGGTAATTTTTGCTTTATCCTGGTTAGTTGTTGCCTCGAACTTACCTTCTTCTAATAAATCCCTTAGCATCTGAATGAAACTTGAAGATGGTGCTCTTCTTCCCAATAATGGCATAATAATTCAAAAAGATTTATTATTTAATAAACTCTTCGATTGATTATTTTGTATATCAAAAATATTTATATAGAAGAAGTATTTTATCAGGTCCAGAGGTGAATTTAAAATGATGGCAGGACAGCCCATATTAATTCTTAAAGAGGGCACAAAGAGAGAGACAGGAAAAGATGCAATGAGGAATAACATTCAAGCAGCAATTGCAATTGCAGATGCTGTGAGGTCCACGTTAGGGCCTAGAGGTATGGATAAGATGCTTGTTGATTCCCTTGGTGATGTTGTTATCACCAATGATGGTGTAACAATAATGAAGGAAATAGAAGTTGAGCATCCAGCTGCAAAGATGATCGTAGAGGTAGCCAAAACACAGGATACTGAGGTTGGAGATGGAACAACCACAGCTGTTATGCTCGCAGGGGAACTTTTGAAACAGGCACAGACACTCCTTGACCAGAATGTTCATCCCACGGTAATATCATCAGGTTACAGGATGGCTTCAGAAAAAGCGAAGGAAGTTCTGGACAGAATTTCAACAAAGATAACTGAAAAGGATGATGAAATTCTTTTAAAAATTGCAAAGACAGCACTCGGAAGCAAAAGCGCAAGCATGAGCAAGGATCTTCTTGCAGATATATCAGTGAATGCTGTTAAGAAGATCATTGAAAATGTTGATGGTAAAATTGTTGCTGATCTCAACAACATTCAGGTAATAAAGAAGCAAGGTGGATCTATAGACGATACGCAGATCATTGAAGGCGTGATTGTTGACAAGGAAAAGGCACATCCAGACATGCCTCAGGTTGTAAAGAAGGCAAAAATCGCACTTTTAAACGCTGCCTTGGAAATAAAGAAACCTGAAATAGACACGAACATACAGATAAGGGATCCCACAATGATTCATTCATTCCTCCAGGAAGAGGAAAAGATGCTTAAAGAAATGGTAGAAAAGGTAGCGGCAACGGGTGCAAACGTTGTTATATCACAGAAAGGCATTGATGATATGGCTCAGCACTTCCTAGCAAAGAAGGGCATTTATGCTGCAAGAAGGGTTAAGAAGAGTGACATGGAGAAACTTGAGAAGGCAACGGGTGCAAAAATTGTAATGAACCTTGATGATCTTTCATCAAACGATCTTGGTTATGCAGAAAAGGTTGAGGAAGTTAAAATTGGTGATGACCATTTAACATTTGTTACAGGCTGCAAGAACCCAAAGGCTGTTTCAATCCTTATCAGGGGTGGAACAGAACACGTTGTTGATGAACTTGAGAGATCCCTGCAAGATGCATTGCATGTGGTTGCAAAGGCTATTGAAGATGGCAAAATTGTTGTAGGTGCAGGAGCAGCTGCAACAGAAATAGCACTTGCGCTCAGAGAATATGCATCCACGGTCGGTGGCAGGGAGCAGCTTGCAATAGAGAGATTTGCAGATGCGATGGAAATTGTACCTAGAACGCTTTCTGAAAATGCTGGCCTTGATCCAATTGATCTGATCATTGATTTGAGGAAGGCTCACAAGGAAGGAAAGAAAACGTACGGTATTGATGTTTTTGCAGGCAAGGTATCGGACATGTGGGAACAGGGAATTGTTGAGCCCATCAGGGTAGGTGAACAGGCAATAGATTCCGCGACAGAAGCAGCTGTGATGATACTCAGGATAGACGATGTTGTGGCAAGCAAGGGTGGCGGTGGAGGAGCAAAGCCCCCAGAGAAAAAATCTGAGGAATCAGAATCCTCAGACTAAAATTTTCTTTTTAAAACATTTTTTACATTTTCAACATATGATTTTTCCGCAATTACCATCATTGAATAATCGACAGGTCTCCTTGTTCTGAGTGATTTTACAATATTGGATATTGAGTTTAAATATACTATTCTACCATCTTTTTCAAGTTTAATGTCAAGGTTTGTCAACCTTGGCTCATTCATAGAAATCTCTTCAATGGGAAGGTCTATGAGAACATAACCATCAGGTGCACCTGATTCATATGCAATCTCATCTTCCATCTTCTTTATATTCATCATATCAAAATTTTCTGGAAGCTCCGCATATACCATGGCTTTTTTAAAAAGGCGCCTGTACTTTATCCTTAATCCAATTTCCTTTGCATATCCATCACTCTGTAAAAGCATTGAAATAAGTTCAGAATCGTTCATTGATATTAGATTAATCGGATCCAGGATTCTCAAAGATTCTATTGCCCTGGATAACATTAGTTCAGCAATCCTGGCTGTTTTATGAAAGTAAACTGATGAATACATTAGTGCCCTTGCAACCATAACACTTTCAAGTGCCTCTAAACCTTTTTCGTTGAAAACAATATCATCCGCCCTGATAGATACGGTGTTCAATATCCTCTGTAGATCAATTATACCATATGCAACGCCAGTATAGTGTGAATCCCTGAGCAAATAATCTAGCTGGTCAGCATCCAGGTCACCGTTTATTATTTTTTGCATATACTTTTTTCTTGGTCTTATGCCAAATATATCATTTTCCTCCTTCTCGGAAAAAATAGAGATTATTTCTCTCGGGTCAAGGCCGTTGTTTTCAATGATCTCATTAATTTTTTCTCTCCGCCAAGAAAGATTATTTGCAATATCAATTTCACCATTAACAATTTTAGCACCTATTTCCACATGATCAAGGCCTGTTCTTTTTTTTATGTATTTTTCAAGCGTATGTGAGAATGGTGGATGCCCTATATCATGCAATAATCCTGCTATCCTAAGAATCTTAATTTGATCGTCGTTGAGTGAAAGAAATCTACCTATCTGACCTGCAAGATGTGAAACGCCGAGTGAATGCTCAAACCTCGTATGATTTGCACCGGGAAAAACAAGATAGTTCATGCCAAGTTGCCTCACATTGCTCAAACGCTGCATTTCAGGTGTTTCAAGAATTGATATCAATGGTTCCTCAAGCCTTATGCTTCCGTGAATGGAATCATGGATGATCTTAAAATCTCCTGCCATTTTTTACCTCTTGATATTGAGAGGTACCAGGCCACTGGAGTTGGGTTCCCGTACCACCACAGTTTCCCCTGTACAAGCCTCCATCCCGCACCCCTCCGAGCATCGCAAGTCCATGGTACCGCTGCTCCCTTCCGGGCCTGGCGGGTTTTCCATGGCAAAGGTGCCCTTCCATCCCTTTGGACGGAGGTGCACCACCTCCGATCCCGGAGGACAGGACTTCAACAGCTTTGTAACAGGACTGAAGTAATGCGTTCTTCCGCCCCCAGCTGTCGCCCCTGCATCTAGACAGTTTCAGGTAATAGGGGTACGCCTAATACCCCCGGCCTAGCCTGGTACCAGCATGAAGAATTTATTTTTGTTTAAAAACTTTGCTAATTTATAAGACGATAACTTTTAATTTTTGTAAAAGATGCTGGTATTCAATGGGTAAACTGGATGTTATAATCATTGGTGCGGGTATAGTGGGTCTTGCATCTGCATTTTATCTTAAAAAGGAAAACAAGGACCTGAACGTTATGGTGATTGATAAATATGCATCTTATGCTCAGGGCAATACATCCAAAGCTGCAGCCGGGTTCAGGGACCTTTTTTCATCAGATCCAAACTTCAAGCTTGCAAGAAGTTCAATATCATTTTATGATCATGTCCAGAAAGATTTGAATTTTAATCTTGATATGAAATACGTTGGTTATATGTACCTTCTTGATGATGAAATGAGGAAAAAATACAATGCAGTTATGGAGGGACTGGAAAGAAAAACAAAAACAAGGAGATTGTCAAGGGAAGAAATAATTGATTATTTTCCTTCAATAAACCTTGACCCTGATAAGGTTTCAATGGAAGTTATGAAATTAAGGCCTATTGTTGAAGCATTTGTCGGCCTTAACTGTGGCATATTAGAACCGGATTTGATTTCAAATTATTATTACAGTGAACTTGAAAAAATGGGTGTTGAATTCAAGTTCAGTACAAAAATTGAAAGGCTTAACCTGGAACCTGTGAATAAGTTAGAATATCCGGGTGAACCCTTTGTTTGGCAGGATAAGAAAATTTCCAGCGTTTCAAGTTCAAAGGAAACATTCGTCGCGGATAATTTTATAATAGCTACTGATGTTTGGTCACCATTACTATTAGACCCATTAGGCATTGATAGTTTTGCAAGGCCTAAGAAAAGGCAGATTTTTCAAATAAAGGGTGAAAATGTAGAAAAAGCATTGTTCAACGAAAAAAAATTCAATGATGAAGGCATTCTTCCTTTTACAATTATGCCCTATGGCGTATATATTCGCCCATCCATAAAGGAAAAAGCATTAAGAGTAGCCGTTTCGGATGATATAGGCAGAGCATTTGAGATCGATGAGGACCCATATCCGGAGGAGAATTTCTATGCCTATAATATCAGGCCCATCTTACTATCATATTTACCCAGCCTGGAAAATTCAAGGCTTTTCTCTTCCTGGGCAGGTGAATATTCAATAAGCACACGTGATGATCAGCCGTTCATGTTCAGGATACTGAACATGATCATTGCCGGTGTCACCAGCGGCAGCGGTGTTATGAAAGCGGATGCCATCGGAAGGGTCGTTTCATCCCTTTATTCAAACAGGACGTATGCGAATTTTTACGATGGAAGTTCCATAAGATCAGACACATTTGGATATTTGAACAGAGATGTACCATTTGAGGAGTTCGTTCTATGAAAAATCAATCAATTTCAAAATTATTTCCTTTTCTTTCAGCTACTCCTCGCTAAAGCTTCGGAGCTTGTTGCTGGTCTCCCCATCCACCCATGAGTGGATGTTCATTGAACCGCAACGATTGGCTG
>JBMFTB010000041.1:0-12971 GCA_049967255.1 Thermoplasmata archaeon | reverse complement strand
GATATTAAAAAAGCGCTAAAAAATTCTAAAATAGAAACTATCACAGGGGTGTCTTACATAGTCCTGAAATCTTCATCCGAGAATATCAAGAAGGCCGCGTCTCTATTGTCATCCATAGTCAAGGATTATAATCAGTACAGGATAATTCAGGGGATACAGGGAACTGTTGTGGTTATAGATGATCATGAATTCGAGAAAATAGTGAGCAATTTCCAGAGAGGGGAAATAATAGAGAAAAAGAGGGGTTTGGGTGAGATAATAATAACCAGCAGAGAAGATACCACATTCATTAAAGGTTATGTGGCATATGTTTCAAATGTTCTTGCAGTTAATGATATAAATCTCCTTCAACTTGTATCATTCTACACCGACATAACCGTTATAATAGATACAAAGGACATGGCAAAAGCATTCAATGTACTGATGTCTGAAATTGAAGCCTGATTTCTTGATTAAAATTTAGACGTGATTAAATTTTGAAAATATATTTAAGATAATCAAATATATATAATTATGAAAAAGCTGGATTTTGCGTCCAAGCCTATTGATGAGAACTTTTTTGAGAACCCGCAGGAATATCCCCTGACTGGATACCATAAGGGTCATGCTGTCAGGGCTGAGGGAAAGCAGAGGTATGATGAACATGGAAAGCCCTATCCAACGAAGCTTGGTATTCACGGTACAAATGTTGCGGTTGACTGGGACAGCTGCATTGCAGATGGTTCCTGCATGGAATCATGTCCCATGAACGGTTTTGAGTGGGCCCTTGCTGAAGGTAAGACTGGGAAAGGAAATGATTTGCCAATAGAAGAGGGAACCGAACTATGGGTAAAATACAGGACAGATAAAGCTGACCCCGTGAACGAGGCAGAGTGCATTTACTGCAATGCATGCGTCGTAGCTTGCCCTGCAGGAGCAATATCAGTTGCGAAAAGGGCAGAGCTTTCTTCCCAATAAGTGTAATTTTTTCTTTTTTTTATTATTTGAAGATTAGAAATTAAAATATCTGAAAAAATAATGTATCATCTAATTTAATTATTTATTCATTCTCTCATTTATGATTTCTATCATTTTTTCTACTTTTTCCTCGCTTGTTCCTTCTATGAAAATTTTTTTTCTGGTAGAAGGCTGAATCTCAACTAATCTTCTTACTGATGTATATGAACCCTTCAGACCTACCTCATCTTCACTCAACCCTAGATCACCATTGGACCAAACCTTAAGCTGAAATTCCTTGTCTGCCCATCTTTTCCTCCTGAAATCAGGGAACCTTGGCTGATTTATCCCGAGTTCTATGCTAAGTACGGCGGGCATATCTGTTTCAACAATTTCATACCCACCCTTGATTGTTCTTCTCGCGATAATTTTATTTTCACTTAAATCCATGGAAGAGACGAATAGGACCTGTGGAAGTTCCAGGAATTCAGCTATCTGAGCAGGTAACTGTCCAAGGCCTGCATCCGAAGATTCCTCTCCAGTTAATACAAGGTCATAATCTCCTATCTTTTTTATAGCGGTTGAAAGTATCAAGGCTGTTGGGAATGTGTCAGAACCACCAAAGAGCCTATCTGAGAGGAGAATTGCATCGTCTGCTCCCATTGCAATTGCGACCTTCAGGAACTGGTCAAAGAACTGTGGTCCCATAGATAGAACTATTACCTTCCCGCCATATTTTTCTCTTATCTTCAGGGCTGTTTCAAGCGCATTCTTATCTGCATCATTTATCTGGCTCTCCGCCTTTGTTCTGTCCAGTCTCTTCGTCACTGGATCAAAAAAAACTGCGTCCGATTTCGGCACAACTTTCATGCAGACTATTATGTTTCTCACATTTTCACCTTCATCTTCTCGATGGCCTTCGGAATTAAATCAAATATATCTCCTACGATGCAGTAATCAGAATGCTGAAATATCTCGGACTTGGGATTCAGATCAATGGATATTACGGTTCCACAGTCCTTGATGCCGGAAGTGAAGTGCTCTGATCCGCTGACTCCAAGTATCACTGCTATTTCAGATCTGAGGGAATAACCTGTTGAACCTACCTGGAAATCCCTTGATATAAGCCCTCTATCTGCAAGAGGCCTTGTCACACCTATATCTGCCCCTATTGAATCAGCAAATTCCTTAACCAGCCTCAGATCTCCTCTGGTCCCATTTCCAGCTATAACTGTTCTCTTTGACTTCGTCAAGTCCAAAAATTCTAATATTTTCCTCTCCCTCACCCTGACTCTGTCCCTTACGCCTGAAATGTCAGGTCTTATAGTTTCTATTTCCCCATTTCTTTTTTCGTTAAAATATGGTTTGAAAGTTCCAGGTCTTACTGTTGCCATCTGCGGTCTGCTTTTCTCGCATACTATTTCTGCAATAATTTTTCCTCCATAAGCTGGAACTCCAGATACGAGAAGACCATTATCATCAACGTCAAGAGTCACAGCATTTGCGGTAAGTCCAGTTCTCAATCTTGCAGCTAGCCTGCCTGCTAAATCTCTTCCATATGGGGTGGCGCCTATTAGAAGTATTTCTGGAAGCCTTTCTCTCACTATGCTTTCAAGGGAGTGAACGTAAAGGTCAGTGGAATAATTGTTCAGATTTGCTTCATCCAAATACAACAGTTTGTCGGCCCCATAATTTATGATTTTCTTTAGTTTTCCACCATCCATGGTTCCTGGAATCACTCCAGTGACAGGCAAACCACTTTTATCTGATAGTTCCCTTGCCTTTCCAAGTACCTCCAAGGATGTATCCTCCACACCATCCCCTTTACGCTCCAGGAATACCCATATGCTTTTCTCTGTCATTTCATCCTTTCCTCCAGATACTCCGAAAGTTCCTTAACGTTAATTCCTGCTGAATTCACCTTGCTGCTGTCGTTAAGATTCATATTGCAGATCGGGCAGGCAGTCAGAACTGTATCAGCTCCTGTATCCCTTGCCTGGATTATCCTGAAGTCTGAAAGCCTCTTGCCCTCAAAATCCATGAACATCCTGTTTCCCCCTCCACCGCAGCATATACTTCCCTTACCGGAATCCTCCATCTCGTCAATCTCCACCTTCGGCAGGAAGGATAGAGTTTCCCTAATGTCCTTATAACCATCTCCATACCTTGAAAGGTAGCAGGGGTCGTGTATTGTTATCTTGCCCCTGGCTTCCTCGTTCAATTTTATCCTACCTTCCTTTAGGAGTTCATTGATGAATTCTGAATAATGCTCTACCTCTATATTGAGGCCCATTTTTTTGTATGTGGACAGAAACATATTGCCACAGTGAGGAGAGAAGGCGACAATCTTTTTTGCCCCTGTTTTTTCGAATTCCTTTATATTATCATTCACAAGTTCTTCAAGATATCCATTTTCGCCTGCACTCCTTACTGGTTCGCCACAGCATCTCTCATCATTTCCCAGTATTCCAAAATTTATTCCTGCCTTCTTCATTATGTTTGCAAGTGATTTCAGTGACCTGTGCAAATCTTTATTGTAAGCAGCATCACATCCCACATATAAGAGAACATCAACACCTTCCCTTGCATCCTTTATATCCATTCCTTCTGCCCATTTTGCCCTGTCATTCTTCTTCCCACCCCATGGATTGCCATTCTCATAAATATCCCAGACTATTCTCTCTACCTTCTCAGGTGCTTTCCTTTCCTCGAATTCCAGCTGCCTCAATCCTAGTATGACATTCACTATCTTTACTCCCCTTGGACAGCTTTCTTCGCATAGCCTGCATGTAGAACAGTTCCAGATATTCTGCGTTATTTCAAGACCTATCTGTGCCCTCCTTATCATGTTCCTGGCATCTATAGGCTCCTCACCCATATACCCTATCGGGCAGGTAGCAGTGCACGCCCCACACTGGAAACATTCCATTCCGTCAAATCCCGTCAGATTGACAACCTTCTCCCATCTTGCATCATCAATTTCTAACGTTTAGATCCCCCCTTCAGTTTATCGGCAGTTGATTTGATCTCCTCCTCCGGCAGGCTCTTAATAAGTGCATCCATTTCCTTTATTTTGAAGGCAAATCTGTTTCCTTCAGCAGCACTTACCCACCATAGCTGGAGCCTGTCAGGATTCACATTCTTCGCTGAGAGATACTTCCTCCACCTCTCTACCCTCTTCTCTGTGTGAACATTTGCATCAATATAGTGACAGTCGTTGATATGACATCCTGTGACAAGAACAGCACCTGGATTCTTGCTGAAGGCATACATAACAAGTTTCTGTGATATTCTGCTTGAACACATTGTTCTGATAACTCTTGCACTTGGAGGATACTGGATTTTGGATATACCAGCCTGGTCCGCACCGGCATATGAGCACCAGTTGCATGCAAAAACAATCAGCTTTTCCTCAGGTTTTTCAGCCGTAGCAGCATCTATCTGTGTCATTATCTGCGCATCGTTGAAATTGGGCATGGTTATGGCACCTTCTATATTGCATTCAGCTACGCAGTTTCCACATCCCATGCATGCAGCCGGCACGAGCTGTATCCACTTACCTCTCTCTCCCTTTATTGCGCCGTATGGGCAGACATCCGCGCATCTCAGGCACTTAACGCATTTACTCTGGTCAATCTGTGGAATGATTGGCTCCTTGGATATTTTTCCCCTGAACAGAAGCTTTGCCGCCTTGGTTGCAGTCGCATATCCCTGCGAGATTGATTCCTTCACGTCCTTAGGACCCTGCACAGTTCCAGCAAGATAAACTCCCTGGACGGCAGCCTCCACGGGTCCCAGCTTTGGATGCGATTCGAGCAGAAAACCTTCGAGGTCCCTTGAGAGTTTAAGTTGAGTGAATATATCATCATCCCTCGGCATTAGGCCTATATTCAGAACAATATGATCAACTGGGGCTTTCACCCTAGTATTGGACAATTTATCGACAAGTTCAACACTGCTACCGTCGAATGTCACGGCCTTTTCCGGGTCAAGGGTCTGATCATACCTGAAAAACTGTACTCCTTTAGCACCTGCCTTGTGATACAATTCCTCCGCGTTCCTTTCATATGCCCTGATATCCTTGAAGAATACCCTAACCTGTTTCCCTTTTTCCCTGAGGTCAATGGCCTGCTGGAGCATTGTTGAGCAGCAGAACCTTGAGCACCCTTTCTCAGAATTTCTGGAACCCACGCAGGATATTATAGCGAACTTATCACCCTCTATCTGGGAATAATTTTTTTCCAGGTCCATTGATGTAAGCACTTTAGGATCGTTTCCGTAATTGTATTCCTTAGGCTTGTAGGGCTCAGCTCCAGTTGCCACAATTATAGCCCCGGCATCTATTATTGAATCATCTGAAAGCGTAAGATGGAAATTACCGACAAACCCCTCAATCTTCTTCACTGTCTTTGAGAGATGAATATTTACCCTCGATGAGCGTACGGCTTCTTCTAACTTTTCCTTCAGCTCAGATGCCTCATCATTATTTGGCGCAATTCTGTCAAGATCATTCAGCAGCCCGCCAAGCCTGTTTTCCTTTTCTATCAGATCTACATCAATTCCCGTGTTTGCAAGTGCGGAAGCAGCAGCCATGCCCGCTGGACCACCTCCGATCACCACCCCTCTCCGGATTACAGGGAATTCGATATCTTCCAGCGGTTCCAGCTTCCTCGACTTGGATATTGCCATGTTCACTATATCCACTGCCTTCTCTGTCGCCTTTTCCTTTTCCTTCTTGTGTACCCAGGAATCCATATTTCTGACGTTGGCCATCTCAAAGAGATAAGGATTCAATCCTGCTCTTGAACATACCCTCTGGAAAGTGACACCGTGAGTCTTGGGGGAACACGCACCAACAACCACCCTGTTCAGATTCTTCTCCCTGATCTTATTGACTATGGCATCCTGTGAACTTCCTGAGCATGTGAATTTATTCTCTTCAACATAAACCACATTTGGCTGGTTTTTGACCTTCTCAGCAACCAACTTCACATCCACAGTTCCCGCAATATTTGAACCGCAATCGCACAGGAATACACCAATCCTTGGCTCCCCCGAGGTATCTAGCGGAGGGGCCTCTGGTTCTTCAATCCATTCCTTGTTCCTGACATATTTCAGGGCCTGGGCAGCTGCAGCTGCTGCCTCCGTAACGCTGTCTGGAATATCTTTTGGTCCTGATGCGCACCCAGCTACATATATCCCCTTTCTTGTGGTTGATACTGGATCGTCAAGGTTGTTCTTGAAGAACCCGTCTTTCGAAAGCTCTATCCCAAGAATTTTTGCCAGGCTTTCCGTCCCCTTCGCAGGAATAGATGCAACTGCCAGGACCACGAGGTCATATTCTTCTTCCATGATTTCATTCTCCTCGGATGCATATCTTACTGCTATATGGTCACCTTTTCTTCTCACGGAGGCCGGTCTTGCCCTAAGATATCTAACATCCTTCTGCGATCTTGAATAGAATTCGTCGAATCCTTTTCCATATGCCCTTATATCCATGTAAAGAACAGATACATCTCCTATTCCATGGTCCACAAGCTGTGTGGCTTCCTTAATCGAATACATGCAGCACGTCCTGGAACAGTAAGGCACATACCTCACATCTCTTGATCCTGCACACAGCACAAACAGCACCTTTTCCGGATGCTTTCCGTTTGAAGGCTTGATAATCTCTCCATCTGTAGGTCCCGCAGCATTGAGCATCCTTTCCAGCTCATAAGAAGTCACTATATCAGGATCTGTTGTGTAACCAAATTCCTTCAGCAAGGAAGCGTTGAAAAGATCGAAACCCGTTGAAACTATTATTGAAACAACCTTTTCCTTTATCAGCTGGGGTTTCATATTGAAATCTATCGCATCTGGCCCACATGCATCGGTGCATCTACCGCAGGGCAGATAATTTGGAGGGTCGTTGAGACAGCTCTCAATATCTATAGCATAGGGACCTGGTTCCGCCTGTGAAAACGGGGTGTATATTGCTTTCCTGGCTCCTATTCCAGCATCGAATTCATTCTTCAGTACCTGGGGGCAGGCCTGAACACAGAGATCACATCTTGTGCAGCTGTCATTTACAAATCTTGGCTTCTGGTAAATAGTTACCTCAAAATTGCCTTCCTCACCCTTCACTTCTGTTACCTCAGCAAGCGTGAGAACCCTGATGTTTGGATTATGTGTCACGTCGCTCATCTTGGGTGCCTCTATACATATGGAACAGTCCATTGTAGGGAAATTCTTATCAAGAGCCGCCATCTTGCCTCCGATGGATGCAGTCTTTTCCACAAGCAGAACCTCTGCACCAGCATCCGCTAGATCAAGAGAAGCCTGAATTCCTGCTATCCCTCCTCCAATTATCAGGACCTTATCTGCCAAAGGAGTCCCCCCTCTCGTATCCTGCTTCAAAACATTTTAGATTAACATCCACATAATTCGGAAATCTTCTGGAAATTACTTTTTTAGCGGAATCCTTGGAGAAAATTTTTGTCAATCCAGCAAAGGCACCCATCATTACCATATTTGCTCCTCTCGGATTTTTGAGGGTCTTTGCTATTTCCATTGCAGGTACCTCCAGGGTTCTATGTTTAACATTTTCCGGTACCGAAACCAGCTCCTTTTCAACAATTATTCTTGAGGAATCATCTATGCTCCTGAAATTTGTATCAAAACCCTCCTGTGAAAGTGTAATCAGGAAATCTATTTTTTCAGGAAGTGGATAATCAGGGTCTTCGTCCGCTATCACAAGATCAGCCTTCGACCACCCGCCAGTAACATATGGACTATATTCCTCTGTCATAATGACGTATTTTCCATCTTCAACTTCCGCCTCCCCTATGAGCTTGGCAAGGGTTATTATTCCCTGTCCACCAATTCCGTACATCCTTACACCTGTCCTCACTGTTTCGCCCCCTTTAGGCTGTTAATCAATTCCTCCTCCCGCATCAGGTAGGAAGGTTTCTTCCTGTTGACAAATTCTCCAAGAACTATTTCCTTACCATGATGGGGGTCTATCCAGATATCCTCGAGATTCGCTTTCTCGTTGACAACAGAGTATTTTCTGTAAAATTCCATCTCTGCAAATCCGTCCACGAAACCATTAAGTTTCCCAAAATTAGGTGGGCAGGGAGAGAGGACTTCTATGAATGAAAACCCCTTCACATCCAGAGCTTTCTGTATTGATTTTGTGAACTGCCTCGGATGCATGACAGTCCATCTGGCAACGAATGAAGCACCTAGGGCAGCCGCTATATACGGAAGGTTGAATGATGCTTCTATGTTCCCATAGGGGGTTGAGGCAGATTTTGATGATGTGGGTGTGGTCGATCCATGCTGCCCACCAGTCATACCGTAGTTGAAATTGTTGACACAGATGACAGTAAGATCCATATTTCTTCTTGCAGCATGAATGAAATGATTACCTCCTATGTTGAATAAATCACCATCACCACTTATCACCGTCACCTTAAGGGAAGGATTAGCTATTTTCATCCCTGTAGCAAACGCTATTGCCCTTCCATGAGTTGTGTGATAGGTATCCAGATTTGTATATCCAGGAAGTCTGGCAGTGCATCCTATACCAGATACTAGAACGTTATCCTCTATCCTCGAACTTGATTTCTCTATTGCATTTATGTAGCTCTGAAGTACTATTCCAAGTCCGCATCCCGGACACCAGATATGGGGGAATCTTTCATCCCTCAGAAGTTCGTGCTTAGGATGCGTTATCTCAGTGGTCACGGAAACACCTCCTCTATATTTTTAAGTATTATTTTATAATCGGGAATTTCTCCAGGAGGGAAATGAATTTCACGCGTCTCCCTGCATCCATATTCCCTGACAGGGTGAGAATACTGCCCATAATTTATTTCAGGTACTATGAATAATCTTATCCTTTCTCCCAGGTTCCTGATGTTTGCCTCCGGGAAAGGCCATAGAGTTATAGGTCTGAACAGACCAACCTTTCTTCCATCCTTCCTTGCCATTTTGACTGCATGTTTCGCAGCCCTGGAGGTTATTCCATATGCGACAATCACAACCTCAGCATCTTCGATCTCATACTCTTCATATTTTATGATCTTGTCCTCGTTTTTCTTTATTTTCCCAATGAGGTGTTCCAGCATTTCTTTTTCCACTGAGGCCTCATTGGAGGGATAGCCTCTCTCATCATGTGTTAGACTGTCCACATTCCCCTTGAACCCTGTGCCGGGGATGAACATGGGAATAAAATCATCGGAAAAGCTGAAGACCTTGCTGTCTTCTTCCCTTTTCTTTCTTATGAGTCTCTGAACTATTGTATATTCTTCGGGAGGCTTTACAACAAGGGATTCGCTGAGATGTCCTATAACCTGGTCAGTGGCGATTATCACCGGCTGCCTGTACATTTCTGCTGCGTTGAATGCCTCGATTGCAAGATCAAAAGATTCCTGCACACTGTTAGGTGCATATGTGATCGGAGCGTAGTCTCCATGAGACCCCCATCTGGCCTGCATCACATCACCCTGCCCCACCCTTGTCGGAATTCCGGTAGAGGGCCCTGCCCTCATCTCATCCAGCACTACAGTAGGTGTCTCAGTAACTATCCCAAGACCAAGATTCTCCTGCATCAGAGAGAATCCGGGCCCTGAAGTGGCAGTCATACTTTTAAGTCCCGCATTGGAAGCTCCAACAATAGCTGCCATGCTGCCTATCTCGTCCTCCATCTCTATAAAATGACCTCCAATTTCAGGAAGTCTCCTGCTCATCCTTTCAAGAACCTCACTGGAAGGTGTTATAGGATATCCTGCAAAAAATCTGCACCCGGCCATGATCGCTCCCTCAGCAGATGCAAAATTCCCATCTGCGAAATATTTCCCTGGCGAAAGGAGGCCGTTCATGTCTTCACCTCTGTTATGAATATTGCGAAATCGGGACATATTGTCTGGCACATCCCACAGGCAACACAAGCATCCTCTTTCCCTTTCTTCACTGTAACTGGATGATATCCATGACTGTTAGTTTTATCTGATCTTTCCAGTACTTCCTTAGGGCAGTAATTAATGCAGTAGTTACATTCCTTGCATCTCTCCTCTATAATATGGACTTCTCCACGGGAGCTCTTAAAATTTTGAAGATTCAAAGGTTTCCGCCATATTTCCATCTGGCTTTCAGAAAGAATAGGTGGTTTAATCATAATAATTACCTTGTTATAAGTTAGTTTATTCGAATATTAGTATAAAAGAGTTCTGTTAAATATCCCAAATTTTTTTCAATTAGATTAATATCATTAGGAATATTGGATCCACATAAATTTATAGATATGTCTGGAAAATTAGATTTAAAAAGTTTTATTTCAAAGAAAACAGATTTTTATTATTTAAATTATTTTAGGATAATTAATTATAAGCATTACCTCTAGCAAAATAAGAATTTATGTAATGATTATAAAAAATATAAAAAAGGGATAGAGGAAAAAATTAATCTCTGTATCTGGCAAGAATATATGCCAATGCGAATGGTACCATCATCCATAAAAATCCTGAAATCGCCAATGCCAAATCAGTTATACCGTAAGTTGAAGGATTGATGGAAATTCCTCCAAAGGAGCCAAGTTTTCCAGTTATTAAGGACTGGACAAGATTTGAGTATCCGGCCGGACTGACATAATCGAATAATATATTTACAGTAACATAAGAGGAACTTGTTGATGAAATCCCTAATGCGGATATAACCGCAATCGGTATAATGCCCCAGAATAGATCCATAACAACAAATATTCCTATGGCAGCTCCCAATAATGCGCCTTGGGACTTTACCACGTGTGAAATTAAGTAAACAAGCGCTAGAAACGCAACCCCTTCCACAAGGTATGTCCAAATCAGGTCTATTAGGAATAAAAGGGAAAAATACATATGAAGATAATGATTGTATATGATATCAGTTATTATCATTGCTAGTGATCCTGCTATTAGAATTGCCAGGGCATTTGAGATAAATCTAGTTGTAATTAACTCACCTCTGGTAACAGGTCTCTTCAGGACTGATTCGAGAACCCCACTGGTTCTATCCTTTCCATATGTAAGATAGCCAACAAATATTGCAAGAATAGGAATGAAAAGGCCAAGAATTGAAGCTGCTCCTGAAAATACAAGATTTTGTAGCCTGCTCTGGGTGATTGGTGTATAAATTGATAGTTTAAATAGATCAATGAAAGGTGTAAATTTTCCGATTCCAGTGTTTAGCATCAATGGCATTCCATTTGCTGCCTCGGCACTTACTAAAAAGCTCATATTTCTGTTATCTGAACTGATAGTAGGATAGATTTTTGCAATGCTTATCGAAGACATATTATAATAATAGGTGAAATTTGAAGTATCAGAAATCTTCGATGAAATGTCTGTTGCTTTTACAATTATTGTAATTGGCGGAGAAGGAGTTCCATTCTGACCTATATACATTACCATAAACCCAAGGTTGCTTGTATTGGAAGGATTTACTATATCCGGAATAATTTGAAGTCCGGAATAGTATGAGCTGAAATTAACCATATACTGAGCTGAAGGCGATGTTATTCTATTTCCAAACTGCCTGTAAGAATAATTGGTTTCTATTAAGATTTGCGGAGCTTTATCAACCGGAAATGTGCTATTGGCATATCCATTTGAAGAAGAGACTGCGATATATTCTGTCCCGTTGTATTGGTAATAAACATTTACTCTGGAGACAGGGTTTCCATATGAATCATGAGCATATGCAACCATTGTAAGGTTGTTGCCATTAATAAAATATCCGAATGATACAGAAGGTTGGGATGAAATTCCCACGGAAGTTGATGTAGATGCAGTTTCGTACGCAAGTAAAGCTGAAAGACCTACGATTGCTATCATCATTATTATTACAAATTTACTTGTCAATGTTCTTCTGATCTCGTATACTATTGGTTTCATTTCTTCTCACCTATCAGTTTAAAGAAATATTCTTCTAGTGATTCTCCAATTGGTTCAAACTTTCTTACAGTTAAGCCCTTCATTACCAACTTCTGTAAAATGGAAGGAATATCTTTATCTTGTACCGTCAGGTCCCGCAAGACAATCTCGCCATCATTTCTTTCAAAAGAACCAAACTGTGATAAAGTTTCCTTCAGAATACTCTCGGAAGGATTGTAATCAACTATTTCTATGTGAATCACGGTCCTTCCAAGATTCTTCAAATCTGATCTGTCCAGGATCTTTATCAATTTCCCATGATGAATAATGGCAACCTTGTCTGCCAGGTTCTCTATCTCGCTAAGAATATGGGAAGAAAGCATTATCCCCTTTCCTTGTGATTTAAGATCTATTATTAGATTCCTTACAAATTTAACACCTTCGGGATCCAATCCATTAAGAGTTTCATCGAAAAGTACATTCTTAGGATCACTGATCAGTGATTCTGCTATTGCAAATCTCTTTTTCATTCCCTGGGAATAATCCCTCAGTTTCTTATTCAGATCATTGGATAATCCTACAGAATCTAGTAAATCAAGTATTCTCTTATTCATGTCACCCTTGGGCTCATAGAAACCTGCAAAATATTTCATTAGAGAGAGAGGCTTTGCATTAGGCTCAAAATTTGGTAATTCTGGAATCCATCCAACATTGTGAGTTGCATTTACTTTATCCTTCACAACATCAAAGCCATCTACCTTTATCCTGCCAGTTGTTGGAAGGAGTATTCCTGCTATCATTCTTATAGTTGTAGTCTTGCCTGCCCCGTTCAATCCAACGAGGCCAAGAACTTCTCCATCATTTATCTTGAGATTAAGCTCGTCAACTGCGGGAGGGGAATTTCTTACGTATCTTTTGGTAACACTTTCTATTTCAATCATTATACCAGTTCCTCCGGGTTCAAATTTCCTAACGATGATACTTAAGGATAAATAATTTATGATGCGGTTTAAAGATTTCAGATTTAATGATAATTCACTTAAGAATATTTTAAAAATTAAATTGTCAAATAATCCCCAAATCTTTAATTATGAAACGTATTTGTGTCAATAGAATAACTTTTTAAGTTTGTACCCATAT
>JBMFTB010000040.1:0-13408 GCA_049967255.1 Thermoplasmata archaeon | reverse complement strand
CACCAAGAAGTCCCATTCGGGAATCCTCGGATCTAAGGCTCCATGCGCCTTCCCGAGGCATTTCGCTGCTTGGCACGCCCTTCTTCGGCTCCCGAGCCAAACCATCCACCAGCTGGCTTGAGCAGACAAATAGGTGCACTGACCCATTTGACCGGAACACATATGATTGGCCTCATTGATCATAAAGATCTAAGCCCTTCCCCAATAATCAATATGATCATCGGGTGCATTTCACCTAAAGGTAATGTATCTGAATAATCTGCTTATATTTAAAATTCACGGATAAGGTTTAAAAAGGCATGTTGAGCTTTCAATTGGAAAAATTTTAAAAGTAAATAAGCATTTAACATTAAGAGTAAATGGGAAATTGAAATAAAAAATGAGGTGTAAAACTATGGAAAATCTAGATCCAATGTTTAAACCCAAATCCATTGCAATTGTCGGAGCTTCAAGAGATCCACACTCAATAGGATTCTCCGTCGTTAAAAATTTATTAGATTCAAAATATCAAGGTAAAATTTTTCCTGTTAACCCTAAAGCTGATGAAATACTTGATCTAAAATGTTACCACAGTGTTCTTGAAATACCAGAGGATGTCGATCTCGGTATTATAACTGTTCCAGCTTCTGTTACTCCATCCGTGATTGAGGAATGCGGTAAAAAGGGTGTAAAAGGTGTAGCAGTAATAGCATCTGGATTTAGTGAAGTTGGTAGGGGGGATCTTGAAGAAAAAATTGTCGAAATTGCTAAGTCATATGGAATGAGAATTCTGGGACCAAACATTGTAGGCATTATGAGCAACCCCATGAAAATGAACGCTTCATTTGGACCATATTTGCCATACCCGGGTAAAATTACTATGATTTCACAGAGTGGCGCTTTACTTATAGCCCTTGATAGCAGGACATGGGTTGATAGGGTAGGCATGTCTTACCTGATAAGTATAGGAAATATGAGTGATCTTGATTTTGCTGATGTTATTGATTATTTCAAAAATGATGGTGAAACAAAGTGCATATCCCTTTATGTAGAAGGTATAAAGAATGGAAGAAAATTCATAGATGTAAGCAAAAAAATCCTTGAAAAACCAATAGTAGCTTTGAAATCGGGTGTTTCTACAAGGGGTTCCTTAGCTGCTGCTTCACATACTGGTTCACTTGCTGGCTCAGGAAAAGTTTATTCTGCAGCCTTTAAACAGGCCGGAGTTGTCCAAGCATACACTTTAGATGATCTTTTTGATAGATCTCTAGCACTTTCTTTACAGCCTCCAATGAGGGGGGAGAATCTATTAATTATTACAAATGGTGGCGGAGTAGGTGTTCTGGCAACAGATGCTGCTGAAAAATATGGTATACCTTTGAAGGACCCTCCAGAAGATCTAAAACAGAATTTAAAGGAAATTATGCCTGATTTTGGAAGCGCAAAAAATCCTGTGGATATTACTGGAATGGCATCAGCTGAATGGTATGGAAAAGCGCTTAAAATTGCATTGCAACACCCATGGGTTGATGGGGTAACAGTACTTTACTGTGAAACATCAGTTTCTGACCCAAGAGAATTATCTATGGAAATATTTGAAGCTACAAACTGCAATAGGACAAATAAACCTGTTACTGTCTCCTACATTGGTGGGGAAGTAACAGAAAGGGCAATTGAATGGTTGCAGAAAAAGGGTGTACCTGTTTATAGGGCACCTGACAGGGCGATAAGTGCTATGGCTTCACTCAGGGAATATGGTAGATACATTGAAAAAGGGTTTGATGAATTCAACAGGTTTGAAGATGTTGATAATGAAAAGGTAAGGGAAATTTTTGATAAAATATCTAAAGAAAATAGAAATTTTGTTACCGAAGTGGAAGCAAAGGAAATTCTTGATGCATATAAGGTACCTGTTGCAAAAACAAGGCTGGCTAGAACAAAAGATGATGCATTGAAACTGCTTGGAGAGATGAATTATCCATTGGTTGCAAAAATAGTCTCACCAAATATTATTCATAAAAGTGATGTGGGGGGTGTTATTTTAAACATTAAAACGAAGGATGAATTTTCTGATGCTTACGATAAAATAATAAGTAACGTAAAAAGTAAAGTACCAAATGCAGAAATAATAGGTATTGCAATTCAAGAAATGGCGCCCCAGGGTACAGAAAGCATTATAGGAGCAACAAAGGACGTACAATTCGGTCCAACAATAATGTTTGGCCTTGGAGGTATTTTTGTTGAAGTGATGAAAGATGTTAGCTTCAGAATTGCTCCTTTCTCAAAGTCCACAGCAATTGACATGATCAAGGAACTAAATGGTAAAGCCATACTTGAAGGAACAAGGGGAGAAAAACCAAAGGACATTGAGGCTTTAAGCGATGCAATCAGCAGGATCTCACAGCTTGTTACAGATTTTCCGATTATAAAGGAACTTGATGCAAACCCAACCCTTGTTTATGAGAATGGTATAAAAGTTGTTGATGCAAGGATAATACTGGATAAAAAATGAAAAAATATATATGGTATTGGGGTAATTTAAAATTATGATTGATATAAGTGATAAAAATATTGTTCCACGAAGTGCAACAGCTTCTGGGGAAATAGTTTTAAAGATTTCTACAGTTCAGGCAATTGAAAATAAAAAAATTAAAAAAGGGGATGTATTTGAATTTTCCAAGGCAGCAGCTTTGTTAGCGATTAAAAATACGCATAATCTTCTTCCTCATACGCATCCAATTCCCCTTGAAAATGCTGATTTGAATTTTATAATTAATGAAAATAGGATAAGGGTAGAATGCACTGTTAAGGCACATTATAAGACAGGTGTTGAAATGGAAGCACTGGTTGGAGTTTCTATTGCACTTTTAACAATATGGGATATGGTAAAATACCTCGAAAAGGATGAAAAGGGTCAGTATCCAATAACATCAATAAAAAATATTGAGGTTATAAAAAAAGAAAAAGGATGATTTTATTTATACTTTATTTTGCTTGATGCTCTAAATGTGAATTTTTTCTTGCTGGGTACATTAATTACCTGTTTAGTCTGTGGGTTTCTTGCTTTTCTCTCCTTCTGTGTCTTCCTTTCAAATATACCAAAGCCCACAAGATTCACTTTTTTATTTGTATTCACAGAATCCACTATTTCATTCAAAAATATCTTTATTACTTCTCTTGCCATTTTCTGGGTTACATTTGCTTTTTTAGATACGTTTTTGCTCAATTCACTAATTCCTACCATTTTTAATCACCAACCTTTTAGGTGTATATATGATTGTAATTCATTTATATAAATATTACTATTAGAATACCAGCCAGCCCTATATTTTACTAAGCCCGCTGATTTTCAAATTTTTTTATAAAAACAATTTTTTTCTGTATTTGATTTTTTCTAACAGTTTTCCTTTTTTTTAAAAATTTATAAATTTTTGAAATTATTTTAAAATTTTTTAAATTAATAAAAAACTTTTTAAAAAATTTTTTAAAAAATTATAAATAAAAATAATTAAATTTATTATAAAATTCTTATAGATAATACTTAAATATGTTTAAGTATTTACCTTTTTTTGAGGTGTTTTTATGCCTGAAAGTGAAGAAATCAGCAGAGGATTAGAGGATGTAAATATAAAATGGACAAGGCTCACAACTATAGATGGTGAAAAAGGAATTTTGAGATATGGGGGATATTCCATAGAAGATGTTGTAAGCAGTGGAGCACAGGTTGAAGAAATTCAATACCTATTCCTTTATGGGGAGCTTCCAAATAGGGAAAAACTGCAGAAGTTTAAAGAGAATATAGAAAAGGGTTACAATATTCCTGAATATATTATAGATTTGATAAGAAAGCTCCCGAAGGATTCGGATTCTGTTGCCATGCAAATGACAGCTTTTGCTGCTTTAGCAGCGGCTGAAACAAAATTCAAATGGAATAAGGATACGAACAGGGATGTTGCTGCTGTTTCCATTGGAAGAATGTCTGCAATTACTGCAAACGTATACCGACATTTCATGGGTATGCCTCCAGCTCTACCTGAGCATTCAGATAGTTTTGCTAAAAGCTTCCTTAAGGCAGCTTTTGGAAAAGAACCAACGAAGGAAATGGTTGATGCAATGAATACTGCATTGATACTTTATACTGACCATGAAGTTCCTGCATCAACTACAGCTGGGCTTGTTGCAGTTTCAACACTATCGGATATTTATTCTGGTGTAACTGCAGCACTTGCAGCACTGAAGGGGCCTCTCCATGGTGGTGCAGCAGAAGCAGCAATAGCCCAATTTGCTGAAATTGGTGATGAAAGCAAGGTAGAGGACTGGTTCAAGAACAATATACTTGGAGGAAATAAGAGATTGATGGGCTTTGGTCATAGGGTGTACAAGACATACGACCCGAGGGCAAAGATCTTTAAATCATATGCTGAGAAACTTGCAAAGAATAATCCTGAAGCATACAGATTATTCAAAATTGCAACAAAACTTGAGGAACTTGGCTTAAAACAATATGCCGCAAAAGGCATTTATCCAAACACGGATTATTATTCTGGCATAGTATATATGGCCATTGGATTCCCATTGAAAAATAATATTTATACGGGTCTCTTCGCACTTTCCAGGGTTACTGGATGGCAGGCCCATTTCATAGAGTATGTTGAAGAACAGCATAGATTGATTAGACCTAGAGCTGTTTACAAAGGACCAGAGCCAAGAACATTTGTTCCGTTAAAGGATAGAAAATAAATTATTCTATCCTTTTTTTTAAGAAATATTTTTAATCTAGAATTTTTTTCTATTTTTATGCTTGTTATAGATGGGAGAAATATTTCAAACATCCATTATAAATGGGCAAGGGATTTAAATCCAGTGGCTGTGGTAGACCCAAATGAAGTTTTTGAAGTTATAACCCCAGACTCTTCAATTATGCAGATTAGAAAAGATTATGACAAAAATGATCTTGGGAAAATAGACAAAAATAAATTTGATGGTGCTGTAGGGCCAATATTTGTGAAGGGAGCTAAACCCGGGGATAGTATAGAAATAGAGATTATGGACATTGAAGTAGATGATTGGGGTTGGTCTGCAGTATTCAAAGATTTTGGCCTTTTAAAGGGTGAATTCGATGATGATTTAATTATATGGGAAATATCTGAAGGATATGCAAAAACCAATTCGGATTTTCTGAAGGGGATAAAAATACCTGTGGATCCATTTCTTGGTGTCATAGGTGTAATTCCAAAAGAAGGAGCATATGATATGATACCACCACAATATTTTGGGGGAAATATGGATAACAAATATCTCACAAGAAAAAATTCAAGATTAATTCTACCTGTTTTTGCAGAGGGTGCATTGATTTCCATTGGTGATCCTCATGCATCTCAAGGAGATGGTGAAGTTTGTGGAACAGCAATAGAAACAGGCGCAAAAGTTAAATTGAAAGTTAACATTTTAAAAGGTGAATATTCCATTTTAGGTGAAAGTAATTTAAAACAAAATGATGAAATTATAATTTCCACAGGAATAGATGATGATCTTTATAGAGCTTCAAAAATGGCTGTTAAAAATATGATAAGTTTTCTTGAAAAATATCATTTCACAAAAAAAGAAGCATACGTATTATGCAGTGTAATTGGTGATCTAAAAATTTCAGAGATTGTGGACGAGCCAAATTTTGTTGTTTCATGCATACTTCCTAAAAACATAGTTATGCAGAAGTATTATGAACAACATGCTCCGGCCGGGATTTGAACCCGGGTCATCGGCTTTCTCCGTTTTTTCAAACTCGAAAGGCCGGAATGCTTGACCGGTCTACACCACCGGAGCTTTAAAAACCATATACAAAAAAGATATAAAATGTTTTCAATGTATAGGCCACCAAACCTTTAAAAGTTCAATTATTATTGCTCCCAATATGGATATGTAAATTACTAGCTTTGGGTCTATCTTTGGGCCCTTTGACTTTTCTTCTTCAAAGTACCTTATCAAACCTGCTGCTGATTGGAAGCCCATACTTTTGCTCTGATCCGCCATGTTTATCACGAATAATACTTAGTATTTAAGATTTTCAGTAGAATTCTTCCAAAATATCTTTTTTCATTTCAACACTCTTTTCAGTTAATGGCCCTTGCTTCAATACTGGATCTATGTCATTATATGTTGGTTTTTCAACTTTATAAAATATGCCTATTGGTATTTTATCACCTGATTCGGTTGCAAGTTTATATGCACTATCAAAGTTGGTTACATCATTTCCTTGTAATTTATATACCCTTTCTTTGTAATATTCATATGTAGCAATTTTATTCCAGGTAACGCAGGGGCTTAAAACATCTATCAATGCAAATCCTTTGTGTTTTAAAGCTTCGACGATTAAAGACTGGAGGTGCTTTATTTCACCCGAATAACCCCTTGCAACAAATGTAGCGCCTGCAGTGAGAGCAAGCGTTAATGGATTTACAGGAACCTCCAATGACCCTTCTGGTGGTGGTGTTGTTTTAGATACAAATCCCAGTGGTGCTGTAGGTGAGGCCTGACCAGTTGTTAATCCGAAAACCTCATTATCTGAAACTATGTACTTTACATCCACATTTCTTTTTGCTGTATGGTAAAGATGGTTAAGACCTTCATAATAACCATCACCGTCACCGCCATATGCAATTACTGTTAAGTTGGAATTCGCAAACTTAATCCCCGAAGCTACAGGCAAAGGTCTACCATGCAAACCATGAAAACCGTAAGCCCGTATATATTCTGGCATATTACTTGAGCAGCCTATACCGCTTACAATTACTACATTGTGCGGCTCTATTCCAAGTTCAACAAGTGCACCTTTAATTGCCGTCCACTGGGAAAAATTACCACACCCTGGGCACCAGTCAGGTTTAACATGATACTCATAATCCTTCAATGTGACCATTTTTATGCACCTCCAATTTTTTTAAATTCATTCACAATCTCATTCGGATAGAATGCTTCACCATTGTACTTATTTATTTTCAGCGTATCCAAACCTGTAAACATTTTTATAAGACCTGAAAGTTGACCTGAATAATTATTTTCAACAACTATTATCTTTTTACCCTTTGTTTTTGTGATGAAATCCTCTGTATTGAATGGGAATATGTATTTTACTTCCAGTACACCTGCCTTTATACCTTCTTCCCTTAAAATATCAGCTGCTTCTTCAACAACACCCTTTGTTGACCCCCACTGAACTAGTACAATTTCTGCATCTTCTATTCTGTAAGTTTTGAAAGGTGGCAGGTTCTTTTTCAATGTTTCAAGTTTTCTCATTCTTTTTTCAACAGACAATTTTCTCTTTATTGGATCTGTAATGACATCGCTAACAACATCTCCCCTTTCATCATGTTCATCACTATCTTCATTATGCATTAGCCCTCTCATTCCTGGAAATGCCCTCGGAGAGATACCATTCTCTGTATATTCATACCTGAGAAAATTTTCAGTGTTTTCTTTAGCAATCAGACCCTTGTCAATGTTAAATTCCAAGCTTATATCATCTAAAGATTCAATTCTTTCTGATAGATATAGGTCTGATACAACTATTACTGGCATTTGATATTTATCAGCCAGGTTTAATGCTTCTCTTGTGTAGTAATAAGCTTCTTCCACGTCACCTGGTGCTATTACTGCTCTTGGGTAATCACCGTGTGATGAATTTATAATCATCATTAAATCGCCCTGTTCTGTTTTTGTTGGCAGTCCAGTACTGGGACCGGCTCTCTGGGATTCATAGATGACAACAGGTACCTCTAGCATTGATGCAAGACCAATTCCCTCATGCATTAAATCATAACCACCACCGGAACTCCCTGTCATTGCTCTAATGCCTGCATAATTCATACCAATAACCGTATTTATTGCAGATATTTCATCCTCAGGCACTTTAATGAATATGCTTAATTCCTTTGAATGCGATGCTAACCAATGTAACGTTGATGATGCTGGCGTCATTGGATACGCAACATATGCTTTTATGCCACCAACAGCGGCACCTAGACCAACTGCCTCACCACCGCCCATCAAAAGTTTCTTTTTACCATTCCTAGGCAATGTACCAATTTTTTCAAAATTGGCCGTATAATAATTGTATCCCTGCCTCGCCGCTTCTATATTTTCATCTGAACTTTTACCTTTAAATACAGTTTCTATAGCTGAAACTAAGATTTCAATATCCAGGTCTAATGCAGCAATGACCATACCAAGAGCTACAGTATTCTTCAATAATGGATTTTTGCTTATTTTTGACGATATTGAAGAAAGAGGAGAAGGCAAATACTTAACAAAATCCCTTTTCTCATAATTTTTTATGGATTCGTCGAATATTGCTATCCCTTTTAAATATGATGCACCCCCTTCGTTAATGTTTGGGTCTGTGTGCCTGTTGAGAGAATCCTCATTCAAAGCAACGAGAATGTCAAGACCATCCCCCTGATCCTTAACCTTTTTATCCGAAACCCTAATCTGATACCAGCTATTTCCGCCCCTGATCAAATCCTGATAGTAATTATATCCGAATATATGCAATCCGTGCCTCGTGAATGTTTTTGCAAGCAAAATGCCTGAAGACTGTACGCCATCACCGGCAGCTCCACCTATTCTAATTACAAAATCATTTTTCATATTTTATTAGTTAGGCTGGACTAGAATATAAAATTTATTGATTGTCATTTGAGAATCGAAAGAATTATATGTATTACCTATATATACCGGAATTACCTGTGATGGAGAAACAATTATGACAGAGGTCCTTGAAGAATTGGAGGAAAAGTACGAAAAAAAGAAAAAAGAGCTTGATATTCATAAAGCTGAAAGGGACAGGTTTGATAGAGAGGCAGATGAATGGGCGGATAAAAGGGATGAACTAAATAAACAAACAAAAGAGCTATTTAAACAGGCTAAGGAATTGAAAGATAAACGGGATGAATTAAATAAAACGGTTCAGGAATTAAAAAAGGAAAAGGAAACATTAAAGGAAAAATATTTGGCACTTCAAAATGAATTGAAGGAAATAAGGAAAAAAGTTGTTTTTTCAAATAGAGATAGACCTGCAATATCACAGTTAAAGAAAAGGTTAAAAGATTTAGAAAATAAGCAGGAAACAAAAGTATTAACAAAGGAAAAGGAAGCGGAACTGGTCGAAGAAATACATAATCTTCACTTGCAGATAGAAAAAATGAAAAAAGAAGAAGAGGAAATGGTAAAAAACAGCCAGGAATATATGGAAAAAAAGGCTGAGTTCCTTGGAACAAAGTTAAAGCTTGATGAGATAATAAAAAAGATTGAAGATGTTGCAAATGAGGCTCAGAAATACCATGACCAGGCCATGGAAATTTTCGAAAAAGCACAGGAAATAAGAAAAGCTGCTGATGAAGCACATCAGAACTATCTCACGGCTGTTCAAAAAGCAAGAGAAGAAGATAATTTAGTTCATGATATTATTAAGGAATTAAAGGATTTTGAAAAACTTATTACTGGATTAAAGGTGAAACAGAGTGCAACAAAGAAACAGGAAAAGGAAACTGAATTAAAGAAGGTGGCTGAAGGCATATTTGAAAAATTCAAGAAGGGCGAACCTTTAACAACGGAAGATATACTGATCCTGCAAAAAGCAGGGTTCATGTAAAATTTTCAAAATGCACAGCAAATATTTTTCTTTACAATCTCATAATTGTTTTTGCTTGCATATTCAATCGTGCTTGGGGCAGGTATGGTAATACCTTTAACACCAAGATCTATCGCCCTTATTTCAAAATCCTTCAAAGCTCTTGGTCTCATACAGCCAATGACATGTTCCTTCTTAATGTTATTAATTGAATAAGACAAAACATTTGCCATTTCATCTACATGAGGCAATTTAATGTTTTCCATGGGCGTTCCTTTTGTGGGTATTAGAATTAAAAATATCAGTTTCTTGAAACTGTTAAGATTTTTAAGGAAATTAATGGTATCATATTCGTATGAAATATTTCCAAAATTAAGGCCTATAATTATATGTGGCGTATAGGATATGCCAGAACGATCCAAAAGTTCAAGAGATTTCTTGTAAAATTCTGAGGTTTTATTAAGACCAAAAACGTTTTTTATGATTTCATCGGAAATTACAGCATCAAATGAAATATTATCAATACTCATTTCATCAAGAATTTTTATATCATCTTCTTCAAGAATACCAGTATGTGCATTTATGATCAATGGAAAATCTTTCTTTATTTTTTTTACCGCATCCTTGAATTTTTTTAAAGGTAACTTTCCATTAAGGTCAGAGCCACCGCTGAGGAGAAAACCCTTTCCTCCAAATTCGTATATTTTCCTTGCGGTGTTGTAAAGAGCTACTTCATTTACTGCAGGAATCATACCTTCCAAATAGTGCCTAGAGCAATGCTTGCAATTCAAAGAGCAGTAAGTTCCCGTTAAGGATATGGAAGGAAATTCCTTACCAGGGTAATATGTCTCTAATATTTTCATTTTGTGAGATTAAAATTAACCCCTTTAAAAAGTTTTACAAATTTTTCTTTTTCTATAGGGCTTTTAAAAATATATTTAATAAATGCTCTTTCGTCAAGATAGATGTTTAAACCCAACCCCAGGAATTGAATACCATTAAGCCAAATATTATCATTGTTAAATTTTATGATTTTATGCTCATTAATAATTTCACCTATTCTTTTGTTTAAAAGGGAAGGCTCATCCCCGCCAAGCAATAGACCGTATTTATAGTGTGGATATCCACCATCAATTATTCCTGTGTCACCTGCACCGTAGAACTCACCGCATTTTATAGGTATAATCCTTCTGAGAGCATATGTTTCCTTTATTTCATACTCATCTGTAAGTTCTGTTTTCCCTTTAGCGATGCAATTTGGAATTTTCAATTTTACGCCTCCTCTGGCCCTCAAATAGTCCTGCTTATATCTTATTTCAAGGTGTATATGCGGGTCTGTCCATGGCCTGAAATATGGTGAAATGTACAACTTTCCAAAAACCTGCCCTGATTTTACTTCTTCACCTACTGAAAGGTATGGTTCAACATGCAGAATTTTTACATAGTATTCACCCGAATCAATTATGATCACATGCTCTTTCATATTATTTTTCCTCATGATATGAACCTGATCATCTATAATTACACCAGACACGGGTGATTTTACATCTTCTATTTTCCTTGAAACTGGAAAAATATCAACTGCCTTAAGCTCCCTGTGGGCTAGGAAAGGTGAATTTAAAAAGCTAAAAAAATATCCAGGAAATGATTCTATTTTTAGTCCGTCTGCCTCAGCAATTATCACCACAATGAACTTAAAACATTTTTTTATATTAATACTTACTTGTTTTATTGTAATCTTTGGGCCACACCTTTTTAATAATAACCTTTCTTTTTTAAAGGTCTTAAAAAACCCTACTTGTAATAATTTAAATCATTTATTTATAAATACTAACGAGCCGACTTTTCACTCATATTTATAATCAAATACATTTTTTAAAACGTAACTCCTTAAATTTTAGGTAATATGTCAATCAAATTTAAGAAATGTTTTTATTGATGTATATAATATAATTACCTATGAAATTGGCTTTTATAAATGGTAATATTTATACAAAATTAAAACCACTGATGGTTGCAGAAGCTATGGTTATTGAAAACGATAAAATAATATTTACAGGAAATAACAATACTGCAATTAAATTAGCAGAAAAAATAATAAATTTAAATGGAAAAACCATCCTGCCGGGTTTTATAGATGCACACATGCATCTTGATGAGCTTGGAATGTATTTAAACATTCTTGATTTAAGAAATACAAGATCCATTGAAGAGTTAAGGGAGAAATTAAGAGAATTTGCTAAATCCCATCCAGGTCCTATAATGGGTCATGGCTGGGATCAAGAACTTTTCAAGGAAAAAAGGTGGCCAAATAAAAATGATATTGATGATATTGTAAATGACAGACCAGTGATTTTAACGAGAGTATGTGTTCATGCGGCTCTTGTAAATGATTTTTTCCTAAAATCTATGAACTTTATTAACGAAACTGGAATTGTTAAAGAAAATGATTTCGAAATATTTAGAAAAAAATATAATTCAATGATCCCAAAAGAAATAAAAAGAAAATATATTTTAGATGCAATTGATGAATTAATAAAGAATGGTATTACCTCAATTGGATTTGTATCATGTAATTCAGAAATGTTTAATATTTTAAAAGAATTAGATTACGATAATAAAATTCCTATCAGAGTTAATGTATATTTGAATCCTGAAGATCTTGATTTAAATATAAATTTTAAGAATTCGGAACATTTAAAGCTAAAGGGAATAAAATTGTTTGTGGATGGTTCTCTTGGTGCAAGAACTGCTCTCTTAAGTGAGAAATATGATGACGAAGATACATACGGAGAACAGGTATTCAGTGAAGAATTTTTAAAAAATAACGTTAAAAAGGCCATATCACACAATCTACAAATTGCCATTCATGCTATTGGAGACAAGGCAATGGATATTGCTATTTCATTCTTGAATGATTTCCCAGGAAACAGAATAGAGCATTGTTCCGTGGTCAGAGATGATCAATTAGATAAATTAAAGAATATAAATTTAGTTATTCAACCACATTTCATAATCACAGATTATTGGGTATTGGATAGAGTTGGTAAAAGAAGAGCTAAATTTATTTACAGGTTCAAAGATCTTGCAAACGTTACTAACATAGCCTTTTCAACAGATTCACCCGTTGAACCGATTAATCCATTTTTAACAATTCAAGCTGCAGTTACAAGAGGGAAATATGAAAATATTCCTATATCTAAATTTCCAGGGCAGGAATTGTCTGTAGAAGATTCTATTTATCATTATACAATGGGTTCTGCAATTGCTTTGAAAGAGGATAAAATAGGATCATTAAATATAGGAAATTTTGCAGACTTTATTATTCTTGATGATGATCCAATAAAAAAAGATATAAATAAAATTAATGAAATTCGAGTAAAAGAGATATACGCATCGGGAAAAAAATTAAAAATTTAAAAATTTAATTTTTTGTCAAATAAAAGAACAATGTATCCTCACTTCCAGCAAAGATTGGATTTTCCTCATATTCAACGCCGTGTATCCATGGAGCATAATACCAAATACCAGTTTGTTGATATGTATATACATAGAGTGTTAGATTCACTGCTATCTGTTCTGCAATTTTCCAATCAGAGAATGCTATTGTTTGGTTCACTGAATTCTCACCATTAATTATATAATTACTCATATTTTGGTATTGGTTTGCCTCATCTGTATAACCCCAAGAGATCAAATTTGTGGAATTCCATCCTAAACCATTTGGGTCAGCTACTCCTCGCTAAAGCTTCGGAGCTTGTTGCTGGTCTCCCCATCCACCCATGAGTGGATGTTCATTGAACC
>JBMFTB010000039.1:0-13673 GCA_049967255.1 Thermoplasmata archaeon | reverse complement strand
CTTATAAATAATGAAGAGGATGAAATAATAAATTCAGTGGAAGGACCATCCTTGGATTCAATATATGTAAGGATGATATAATGAGGATCTTTGATATGAGGTATCCTTAACTCTTACACATACTTATGGACGCTATAGATTTTTAACATAATATTTCAATAAGTTTTCAAAAATAATTTATACAAAATGGCAATTATTTTTATCAATAGTTATGAATATATATAAATAAAACATATAGAGATTTGATTACTAATTTAAATCAATAGAACGATATTGTAAAAATTGTAACTTTAATATATTTCTCATTTTACTATTGTTTAAAAGTTTATGAAAATAATGAGGTAACAGATCTTGAATATATTTTCAGGAAAGCGCTTTTGAAGTTCAAAAATAAATTTGAAAAGAAGATAGGTTATGTGATCCACATATTACTCAATAGAATATCATTCAAATTATTATGAAAAAAGGATATAATGAGAAAATTATAAAGATGGATTGTCAAAGAAATATTCATGATGGTAAAGATTGAAATTGAAAAATTTGGAGATTCTATAATATCAACGAATAAAATTAATTCAAAAAAGAAAGTAATAATAAAATTCTTTCTATAATAATATAATAAGGGTGATAAGAAACAAAAAAAATTATTAAAAATTAATTTTTCCAAAAAGATTTTTACTACGTTATAAATTCAAAAAATTAAAATATTAAATTTTATTAGGAAATTTATGGAAATTATAGAAGAATTAAAAAAAATAGTTGGTGAAAATGTTTTGTCAACTCAGGAAGATTTTATCCCATATGTCAAGGATGCTTCTTTTTTTACAGGAACTATTCCTATTGCAGTGGTTTTACCTGGAAATGTAGAAGAAGTTTCGAAAGTACTTAAATTTTGTAATGATAATAATATTCAAGTAACAATTAGAGGCGGTGGTACGTCTTTAACAGGATCTTCAATATTATCCAGTGAAGGTATTATACTAAGTATGTCAAGATTAGATAAAATACTTGAAATAAACCTTGAAGATAGGTACGTAGTAGCAGAACCTGGAGTTAGGCTTGATTTTTTAAATTCCGAATTAGCAAAATATAAATTTTTTTATCCACCGGATCCAGCAAGTTCGCTTGCTGCTACAGTGGGTGGTTCAATATCCACAAATGCAGGAGGCCTTAGGGCTGTAATGTATGGCGCAACAAAAGAATGGGTAATGGGCTTGGAGGTCGTAATTCCAGATGGTTCGATTTTACAATTCGGAGGAAAAGTTCTGAAAAGATCATCTGGATATGATTTAACAGCATTAATGATAGGTGCTGAAGGAACACTTGGTGTTATAACAAAAGCTATTTTGAAAATTGCACCTCTTCCTGAGAAAACGGGAAGAATAATGATCTATTATAAATCTATTGAGCAAGCAGGAAAAGCAATAGCCGAACTTAAAAAAAGTGGTATTACCCCCATAACTGCAGAATTCCTAGATAGAATTTCAATGGATGCAATTACACATACAAAGGGTATAAAATTTTTGGATGGGGCCGAATATCTTTTAATTTTAGACATTATGTCAACTGAAGAATCTATGGATAAAAAAATACACCAGGCGGAAGATATATTGAAAAAGACGGATTTATTAGATATTAAAATCACAACTGATCCTGTTGAGATGGATGCTATGTATCAAGCCAGAAAAGGGCTTTATTCATCACAGTTAGGTGAAAGGGAAACACCAGGTGAAATGGTCGTAATAGGGGATATAGTTGTACCAGCTCACAACCTTCCTAATACATTAAGAGAAGCAAAAAAGAAAGTTGAGGAGTATGGATTAAAAGTAGCACTATTTGGCCACATAGGAGATGGAAATGTTCATGCAAGTATCTATGCTAATTTGAAAGATGAAGAAATGATGAAAAGAGTTAATGGTTTTATGATGGATTTCGGAAGAATTGCATTAAATAATGAAGGATCAGTTTCGGCAGAACATGGCATTGGAATTGAAAAATTATCTCTATTTGAAGAGGAATTGAAATATAAAAATTCATTAAAAAACATGGACATAATGAAAGGGATAAAAAAATTATTTGATCCCAACAACATTCTAAACAGGGGGAAAATATTTAAATGAACAGCACAAAAGATCTTTTTGAAGAAACAGAAAAGTGCATAAGTTGTGGTTTTTGTGAAGCTGTATGCCCGACACTGCCATCGATGAATTACAGATCCATTTATGGTGCTAGGGGTAGAGTGTTGCTTGCAAGGGAAGTAGTTAAAAATATTAATGAATCAGGGAAAGTTAAACTAAAAATAAATGACCCCTTTTATACTTGTCTCGGTTGCTATGCATGCTTTTATGTTTGTCCTGCTGGTGTTAATGCTGGGAAAGTAAGTGAAATGGTAAAAGACATTGTGACTGAAAAAAAATATGTAAAAAAACAGGAAAAAAATATAGCAAAAATGATCAAGGAATCAATAATGAAATACCAGAATCCACTTGGGATAAAAGAAAAACTTTCTTCCTGGAGCGATGGAATGGAATTCAATAATAATAGTGAAACATTGTTCTACACAGGTGGTATGTATCAGCTAATGGCGTACAGTAAATACCTTTCAAATTTAGAGAAAAAAATAAATCCCGAAATAATTGAAAATTTAGCGGATGCCATTGCTAAAAATACCGGAGCTTTAAAATTCACCTCATTAATGTATGATAAAAATTTAAAAGATAGAATGGATAATATTTTAAAATCAATCGTAGAGTTGCTTAAGTATTCTGGTATTGAATTTGATTATTTGGGTGATGAAGAACCTTATTCAGGTGCATTTTTATTTGAGCTTGGATACATAGATGAATTTGTAGAATATGGTAAAAAACTGATGGAAATATTCAGAAAAAGAAATATTTCTAAAATTATTACAATAGATCCACATACATATGAAGTTTTAAAATCAACTTATCCAAAATACATTAAAGATTTTCAATTTGATGTTCATCACTATTTAGAATTTATTAACATTAATAACTTTATTAAATCAAATGAGAAATTAACATTTCATGAACCATGCCATTTTGTTACCCATGAAAAATATGATATACCCTTAAAGTTTGTTTCAAAAATAGGAGATGTTGTTTTACCTGATAGGCATGGTACAAATGTATTTTGCTGTGGAGGGCCTGATGAACTTTTGTATCCAAAATTATCAGAATCTATATCCCAAAAAAGATTCGAACAATTAAAAACCACTGGTGCAGAAAAAATAGTAACAGCTTGTCCTATTTGCTTTGTTAATCTATACAAAGATGAAACTGTTTATGACATAGCTGAATTGCTAATAAAAAATAAAAAAAGTTTATGATTTTACGAAATCTAAGCCTAGGCGATTTAAGGTCTCCTTTAAAGGCATTCCAGTTTTAATGTCCCAGCCCATTTCTTCTCTATATATTTTTGTCATTTCTTCCAAGTGTTCCATTATTGATAACCCTGCCCCTATCCCAAATTTTGGTACACTACCATATCTCAATGATGGTTTTTCTAGATCAGGATTGTATCCATGGTCGAAATTGAAAATCCTAAGTAGGTTAATAATTCTTTTACCTATGGTGAAAATATCCTCAACATTCAAATTCCAACCTGTTGCAGCATTTACTGCATCAATTAATTGTTTATACATGCCCATAGTATTAAACCTGCATATAACAAGCGAATTTTCAAATATATGCCATCCATTATATTTTGCATTCATCCTGGCTATTTCAACTGAAAATTTATTATCCAATTTTTCAATACCCATCAATTCTCCTGCTAATGATCCTCCTTGTGATTCTAAAGTGGATGTGTTTGTCATGCAGTTATCAAAAAGTTCATACCACCTATTCCTATGGTCATGACCCCTTGGAACTGCACCCTTTAATGTATAAATACCTATTTTTTTAGCCTCTTCTCCAAAATATTCTGCTGCATTTTTTACTCCCTGAGCTAAAATATCCCCCAGGCCTTCTCTATTTGCAATTTTAATAAGCAATTTCTTTGCGGATTCTGGATTCGACCATTCAGCCCTAATTCCATCCAGATCCCTTTCATTTATTATTCCCTTTTCAAAACATTCATTTATGAATCCGAGCATCCATCCTGATTCATTTGCGTCTAGGCCTAATTTATCTGTAAGAGTAGCAATTTCAAAAACTGATTTTGGATCATCAACTAATATCTGAGGACCAAAACCTGCTACTGCTTCATATTCTGGTTCTTCGACCCATTCATCTTTAAAATCTCCATCACTGAATTTAACATATCGATTGTGCGCAATTTTACAGCTCCAACATGTTTTAATTCTATGCTCAAAATGAGTTCTTGTATATTGACCACTTAATTTTTCAGCCTTATCGAGAGGATAACCATATTCATTATTGTAATTTTTTACAGGCAACCAGCCTATCTTAGCATAATTTACAAAACCTGATTGTGTCCCCCATTTTGAAAAATCTGCGGATACTGTTTTCATAACATTCTCATATAATAATTTAGACGCAAATTTTAATCCTTCTGGATCTTTATAATTTAATACCTTTTCCCCTTTACTTACCGCAATAGCTTTTAATTTTTTAGATCCAAATACAGCACCAATACCACCTTTTGATGCCACATGCCCACGATCTCCAACCAATGCTGAAAATTTTACAAGTTTTTCACCTGCTGGTCCAATGCTAAATATACTTAACTGTTCCCTTTTCCCTCCAATTTCCTCTTTTATTGCATCTTCAGTTTTGTATGTATCCATACCAACAAATTTTTCTGCACTTCTAATATCAATGTTATCTTGTGAAATATATAAATACTTCAATCGTTCTGCTTTTCCCATAATTACAATAGCATCATAACCTGAAAGTTTTAAATATGCTCCAAAAAACCCATTTGCCTGTGTATCAACTGCACCATTAGTCATCGGTCCCTTGGTTACCAAGGCGATTGATCCTGTCCCTCCCACAACAGAACCACTCAAGGGTCCTAGAGCAATTATAATTCGGTTATCTGGGCTGTCCCATGCAATTCCAGGTGGGACCTCATCATAAAGAATTTTAGCACCTAAACCTGTACCACCTACAAATTTTTTTAATATAGAATCGTCGATTCTTTCTTCAGTTATATTTTCCATTGAAAGATCAATCCTTAGAATTTTATTGTGATAACCATACATAGTCATAACAAAAGAATATTATTTATAAAGATTTTCCTGAATTTAGCAATAGAAAAATAACATTACCCAAACCGAACATTATCTATATATCATAATTTGAAACTAAAAATACGTATATTATCGCAATGCATCTATTCCAGTAATTGAAAAGATTATAATAACTCAATAAACATATGATATATAGATCAAATAAAAAATAGGGCTGGGTAGTTAAAATATATCTTATAGATATCGCTTTTCCTGTTTATATTGAATATCAAGCATATAAAAAAATTTGTATTTGAATGATAATGCTTAGAATCTTTATTTGAATGGTAGCTCACTAATTTTATACCTTTGGTTCATATCTGCCATCTACGCCTGTCCACCCTCCATCCACAAATATTATTGTTCCTGTAATGAACGAAGCTGCATCCGTGGCAAGGAAAACCGCTGGACCTGCTATTTCTTTGACTGTACCCCATCTCTTAAACACTGATTTATCTGCATAAGCCCTATACCAGTTCGGATCATTCTTTATCTGCTGAGTTAATGGGGTATCTACAACTCCCGGACCTATTGCATTTACTCTTACATTGTACTGACCCATTTCAGCAGCTAATGTTTTTGCTAGCTGTACTATCCCAGCCTTAGTTGCAGCATAAACTCCTTGGCCTGGCTCTACAACAATGCTCCTAATTGATGATAATAGAACTACGCTTCCTCCTTTACCGTTTTTACCCATCTTAGTACCAATTTCCTTTAATAAAATAAAAGTACCTTTTAAATTTAAATTTATTACTTTATCGAATTCTTCATAGGTATAGTTTTCTATTTTTTTCCTGAAGTTGATGCTTGGAACTATATACAAAGCATCTATTCCACCAAATTTTTCAATAGTTTTATTATATAATTCTTTAACCTGTTCAATGGAGGTAATATCTGCCACCATGCCTTCAGCTATTCCACCATTTTTATTTATTTCATCAACGGTCTGAAAAAGTTCCTTTTCTTTAATATCAACACACATTACTTTTCCACCATTTGCAGAAAAAGCATAAGCTATCCCTTGGCCTATTCCTTGAGCAGCTCCTGTTACAACAGCCACCTTACCCTTTAAATTAAAAATATTTTTTAACTCTTCATAATTTGTCATATTTAATGTATTTATTTACTAATATTTAAATTTTTTTAAACTACATTATATCTTATTTAATTTATTAAATTGTAAAAAATAAATAAATTTTAGCTTTACATGTATTATGGAATTAATTGGCAAAAATCCTTATATCTTCAGGTTTTTCTTGCAATTCGTAGCAAGATGCCTATATCATTTTTTCAACGTCTAGAATTTCCATGATTTTTTTGTAGTCTTATTCCTTGAGTCTATTTTCCTTTTTATCACATTCCCTGAAATGATGTATATTGCCATTATATTTGAAAGATATAAAGGCACATTTACTAGCGAGATTCCCTATATCTCTTTTAATTAATTGTATAATGGTGCAAGGAACAGATTGTTAGCAGTGAGAAGAACATGTGTACCCTTATCTTCTCTGGTGTAAAATAGAATATTTGTGATGCCATTTCCAGGACATTTATTGTCCTGAAACATTGTTCTATTTTTTCCCTCTTCTTATAAAGTTCTATGATTTCCTTTGCATCCATATCCATGATATTTGTGAAAAATGTTTCTTTTTCCATCCTTCTTATCTTTTCATTCATCTTCTCTTCTTTTATTTCTATACCATTTTCTGCAGATACACGGTATCGAGATAACTTTTTGCTTTCTCAATCCTTTCATAGCTGTCATCTTTCATTATTCCTTGCATTTATCCATTGACTTTGCAATGAGTTTCATCAGTGCATTATTTGTTTTTTGAAAAGTGAATATCCTTTATAAACTATGATCCTATGCTCTGAGCCATAAATTTTCTTCTTGAATTCAATGTACCCGTTTTTTATTTCAAGATCTGGAATATCCCTATGGTCAGATTGCTTAAGCGATTCAATGTATTCCCAGTCCATTTAAAATAATTAATGGCACCCTAATAATATACGGTCAAAATGACATGCAGTATTTGTTTTAAATTTTCAAAAATTAAAAATCGTGTAAACTCTTGTTCATCAATTAAATAAATTTAAAAGATCACTTGAATTTGATTTTACCAACTAAAATAGTTATAGAAATAATAAAAGATATACCATTTGCAAGTATAATCGGTATTGAGTAAATTTCTATACCATAAATAAACCACAAAAATATGCCTGTCGATATTATTACATACATAAGAAATGAAACTTCCTTTGCGGATTTTTCTTTCCAAATCTTTAACGCCTGTGGAATGAAAGATGCTGTCGTTAATGCACCTGCAATAAATCCTACAATGACAAAAGAATACATAAGATGGATTGGAGATAAAAAAGAACTATTTTAAATTTTCATGATCTTATTTTCAATTTGAAATAAATACCTCTATATGTATTAACAAAAAAGCTCATGGGCGTTTTTATGTTTGTTTTATCAGACCACATAAGTTCTGATTTTTCAAATATTGCAGGTAATAGTGAATTTTTTTTCTCCTTAATATTACTATTATTTGACCTGAGCAATGCCATATTTTTACCTGCTTCAATGCTAAGATTACCAATATCATTTTTTGATAGCCAGATGGTTTCATAATTTAAAGCATCTATCCAGCTTTTTGCTTTGTCCAGAAGATTATAGTGGTCCATAAGGGTTCTTGCGAATATCCTATACCCGAATTTTTCATTGAGTTCGAATGCAAGACTTCCAGGATCTATGAAAGGTGAAATAGGTGAGGTGAAGAAATGAACCCAATCATTATACATATCATGATATTTCCTTGCAAATTGAACATCTTCAAATACATTTTCTTTCTTTTGGTGAGTTAATCCTATTGAAAAAAATATGTCCATTTTTCCAGCATTATGTTTCTTTGCGTATTCCATATTTTTTTCCAGTGCGAAATTTGTATAATATCTTCCACACCAGGTTCTTACAAATTCATTTGATGATTCGGGAGAGATTTCCATAGCGTACATACCAGTGCTTTTCTCCATATCTTTATAAAATTCCTCCTGTGCAGGATTAAAGATCTCAAAGAGCATTGGTGAATCTATATTGTTTTCCTTTATTAATTTAAAAAATTCTTCCCTATATTTTGGACCAGCTTGGTATATGTCCCCTGAAACATATATGGGAATACCTAAGCTTTCCTCAATTGATTTTATATCTTCAATAACATTCTTAACAGGTCTGTATGATACGAAATTTCTGTAATAAAAATTTTTATAAGCATATTTGGAACCACCGCATAATACGCAATTATGATGACACCCTTTTTGAATAAAGGTCATGGCCGTGCTTGATTTCATCCATGTGGAATAGGGTATTGATGGTATGATTTCAAGACTTTTTATACAATTTTTTATGAGTAATTTATAATTGAGCTTCACTTTATCAATATATTTTTCAGGATTAATTACCTTATTTATCTTTATTTTTCCATTTTCTCTATATACTAAATTTGGAACATTAGATAGATCCCTTTTTTCCTCAATCGCATCAATAAAGTCCTTGAAAAAAGGTTCAGTCGTATCCCCCAGCATTACATAATCTATAAACGGTAATTCCTTTATTATTTCATTATGAAAATATGTTGCTGAAAGGCCTCCAAGTATTACAGGTACATCAGGCCTGATTTTTTTTAACATCTTTGCAATATTAATCGCACCATGTACATGTGGTAGCCAGTGCAAATCGATTCCAAAAATTTCTGATTCTAAGGATGATAATTTTTTTTCAACATTCATTTTTTTGTTTATAAGCATTTCTAAAGCTATATTTTCTATCTTTATTTTATACCCATCCGGACAAAGGTTACTCATTATGCTTAAGAATCCTATGGGATACATTTCAAAAACAGGGGTAGATGGTACAAGATCACTAACTGGACCATAATTAATTTCTCTCTCCCTGAAATCGTAAATAGTTGGTGCATGAATAAGTATAAGGTCATTCACACGGGATATAATGCAAAAGAGTATATACGCATTTGTTCGAAAAAACATTATAAAGGATGAAAATATAGTCCATGCGTATGAGAGCAAAATTAATTGGAATTTCACTTATGAATATTAATGGAAAAGATGCGAGATATTTGACGTTTGAAATTAATGAACCTATCGATAATGCGCATATAGCGCTTAGTCCAGAATTGAAAAACATTGCAAATATGGCTGGACTAAACGAAAACACATTGATGTCTTTGTTTCAATCATTACAGCAGATGCAATCTCAGAAATTTACATTTTCACTGATCATTTATGCAGATGAATATATAGATCTTGGAATTAACTTTTCAGTTGGTAAAACTTATGAATTCATTTTCGAAAATGAAAATATAAAAATAAAAATTGTAGATTAAAAAAATTTATGGAAGTATTTTTGTAATCAACGATACCATTGGTGGATACATAAGTGCTTCAATGAAAACTATGAATGCAAAGACAATTAATGCAACTTTTACCCAATGATTTATTGAATTTTCAGTTAATACCAAACCAAGGATTGTAAAAAGAAGAAGAATTACCCCAAGGGAATATAATATGTATCCAATTACAAGAATTGTATTATATGCGCTTGAATCTGTGTAGGCAACACTTCCAATTAAAAGACCTATCCAGATAATCAAGAACGATAGTAGTAAAATTAGAATTGGTCTTGTTCCAGAAAACATAGTTTCAACAAAATTCTTTTGTTGTGGATAAAAAGGTGGAAATGCTTGAGGTGGATAGCCCTGAGGTTGCTGTGGTGGATTTTGTGGTGCAGATGGTTGCATTTTTTATCACCATATCGTAAATTAAATTTCAAGTATAAAAATATTTTTGTTAAAATTTCATAAAATTTTTATAATTTCAATAAAATATTATAAACTAAAATATTTATACCGCTTTTACATTTAAAATTTTAATGATAATAAAAGTTCATGTGGAAAAGGGAGGTAAAGAAATTATAGAAAAGGATAATTTGTATATTGTTTATACGAAAGAAAAATTTGAAAACGATAGGGCAAACATAGATGTTATGAAAAAAATTGCCAAGCATTTTAAAAAAGATATTAGTGATATAAAAATAATAAAAGGATCAAAATCGAGAAATAAAATTATAGAAATTAAATAAATATTTTATCTATTGCTTTTAAAGTTACTTTTTGAGCAATTGCAGCTATTTTTTCAAATGGCTCTCTTACTTTATTTGTGGAAATAGTAAAAATTGTATCACCATCAAACTGAGTATTAAATGGCTTTATTTTATTACCTATGGAAAGATTTACCAAATCTGAAATTTTACAAGCGTCTTCCCTATCGAGTTTTGCATTAGTTATAATTATGCCAATCGTAGTGTTATAATAACTTTCAATATCCTTTATGTTTGCTCTCTGGAAGTATTCCAATGTATTCAAAAATTTATCTTCAATTCTTGCGCCTGCAATAATTTCGTTTTTATTGTTGTAAACATCACCGAAAGCATTTACTACAACTATAGATGCAATTTTTAAACCATTTTCTGAATAGTCATCATAACCCTGGCCTGAGGGCATTGAATGATCAATACCCAATATTTTACCAACTGTGGCACCTTTACCAGCACCATGCCTTCCAATGTGTATTTTATTGGATTTACTTTTATAGGCATTAATACCCCAAGATTCATCTGGAAGAATATTATTTTTAACAAAATCAAATATTACAGCTACAGGAACAATCGGTACATTCATATGTCTTATTTTTAGACCTTTTCCATCGTAATACAATGACTTTATTATTCCAAATGCAGCGGAAAAACCGAAAATGCTTCTTCCAGTTATAACAAGTGCATCAATGGAAGTATTTTTTCTATGCAGTGGATGTAAAGATTCAGTGCTCATAGTTCCTGGTGAATCTCCTCTCTGGGAAATACCTGTAATATTTTTTGTTTTAGGAAAAATTGCTGTAAGACCTGATTCTGCCTCATCTGACTCATATTCACCGATTAGAAATTCTTCAAAATCAATTTCTAGTGTTTTATCCATAACCATCACCTTTAAGAAATTACATTTGTTAAGGTGTATTTCCATATGTATTCTTTGTCTTTCAAATTCAATATGTTCAGAAGACTTTCACCCATTACTGTTTTAACTACTGAAAGAGCAACTGCATTTACCCGTACATTGTTTTCAGATAATTCAATTGCAAGATATTTTGTAAGTGATATAACCGCAGCTTTCGTAATACCATATATGGGTATGAAATTCATTGGCTTTATGCCAGCTATGGATAATATATTAACAATAGTTCCATCTCTCATTTCTCTTCCAAATTCTTTGGAGCAATAAATAGTAGACATAAGATTTGTGTTTGTAGTTTTATCAATCAGCATGTCATCGTTTTCAAGGAATGGTTTTGCAATACTAATTCCTGCGTTATTCACAAGTATATCACATTTGCCAAGGTTATCTAATGTTTCCTTTTGAAGCTTTTTACATACTTCTACTGTTGAAACATCAGCTTGTACCATTATGCCTGAAGAATATTTTTTAATATCCTCAAATGTTTGATTTCCATTCTCAACCCTTTTCTTAACATTCACAATCACATTCGCTCCATTTTTAGAAACCTCTAAGGCTATCTCCCTTCCTATTCCTGAACTTGTTACAACAGCAATTCTATTTATTATAGAATACATAAAAAACATAACATATTTTTACTTAAAAAATTTTTTAAAGCATCTTTTTTACCTCATTTAAAATATTTTCAAGAATTTCATCTGAATTTCCTTTTAAAACAAAATCAGAAAGTTCATCTATGGGAGTTCTATCTTTATTTATAGTTATTATCTTTGCTCCTCTATCTCTTGCTTGGAATGGTAAACTTGCTGCAGGTTCTACCGAAAGTGATGTTCCTATCACAAGCATAACATCAGAGGAATATGAATAATAAATGGACTTTAGGTAAACATCTCTGGGCAACATCTCTCCAAATAGCACCGCACTTGTTTTTAGATATGAGCTGCACCTCTTGCATCTCGGAATATTATCATTTATTATATCATTTAAGTATGGTTCTATCTCATATTCCTCTCCGCAAAGATGGCACTTCAATTTTCTTCCATTGCCATGAAGTTCAAGAACAATATTGCTGCCTGCCTTCTGATGGAGGCCGTCAATATTTTGTGTAATCACAGCTTTTAATATACCAAGTTTTTCAAGTTCTGCTAAAACATAATGAGATTTAGCCGGTTTTGCATCTAGAAGGGGTATAAAGAGTTCCCTCGCTGTTTTCCAGAAATCCTTAGGATCTTCTAAAAAATAATCAATTGTAAATTTTTCCTGATCATATTTTGTCCATAGGCCATCTTTTCCTCTAAAAGTTGGAATACCAGAACCTGTAGATATACCAGAACCTGTTAATGCTATTGCCAGCTTTGATGAAATCAAAAGATCGGCAACCCCTTTTATTTCATCCATATAAATACTATTTCCAATTTCTTAATAAATTTTTTTCATTTTTACTCTTCAGAAATTTACCTACAATTTTTATTTTATTTAATATATTTTTATTATTCCCCATCTGATCGTATTCCCTATAAGTTTTAAATTTAACCCTTCTTTCCAGGCTTTAAGTCATGAAATTCTATATATAAATCTAGAACAATATTTATTACCTATTTGAAATTATTCTGTAACACTACATAATGATACGAAAACTAGAATATTTTTATAAGCATTTTCAAAGGAAAAGAGATTATCAAGCGAACTTATTACAACCTTTTTTCTAAGTAAAGGATATTTTTCTATTGCTAATTTACCATTATAATTAAGGATTCTTTTCATTTAATTTTTGATTCTTTTAAAAAATTCAATATTATGAACTAAACCAAATATTATAATATAATCAATAAATAAATCAGACAATGAAGTTTTTCTGTACTCCCTCAAAGAAATTCTATATTGTTAATATTTTCAATTTTCATTTTTCTTTTAATTATTTTACCATACTTATAATAAAATCCAGAGCATATATTTTTCCTTTTGGACCGACAATTTTTGCAGCAGAAATAGTATAAAAACAGGGACCATTCCCCAGATCTAAAACAATAATGTTCTCTTTTATCCCAATATTTTTTTAAAGTTTTATGCGGATTTTTTAACATTCCAAGAATAGCATTATTATGAATGAAAAACATTATAGAAAAGTTAAGAATTTGAGGGAAGCAGTAAAACTCCGACCTTTAGGGAGGAGATACACGGACTTTCCTCAATGAAAAAATTTAATACTAATTTTAATATACTAATAAATAACGTTTAGAACCATTAAATTGAAGCTTTCAAATGACAAAACGCTCATTGAAATGTCAAAGCGAATCAAAGAAGCAACACAGATAGTTCTGGACTATGGTTTTGAGAATAAAACATTCAATAAAAATAAGCTCAATAAAGGT
>JBMFTB010000038.1:0-14195 GCA_049967255.1 Thermoplasmata archaeon | reverse complement strand
TGATAAGTGCTGAAAGCATCTAAGCACGAAGCAGTCCCTAAAAAGAGGCACCCATCGAGACCTCTCCTAAAAGAGGAGTTTGATAGGACTGGGGTGTAAGCACCAAGCCTTCGGGCGAGGTGTTCAGCCCGCAGTTACTAACGGTCGATTATGACAGATAGGGAATCTGACCCAGACTTAAGGAACATTTGTGGTTGGCTAAATTTAGGTGTAATGGCAATGGAAAATATTAAGGATTTTGCAGATTACCCTTTTTTAAAAAAAGGGTCTAAGTTATTCGGGGGTATTTCTATAGAAGATCTTTTTTTATCAAATAGATATTCCGATTCAAGGAAATATGCTCTGGCATTGATTGAAAAAGCCTTAGGAGAAAAGAGGGAAATATACGTTAATGATTATGAAACAAGATACCTTGGATATCATATTTCTAGGCTTTTATTGAGTTCAATTCACGATCCTATTTTAAATGCCAGGTTTGCAAATTTTTATCGTGATATTATTGAAGAAAATATTGAAAATGAAGAAAACATCGAAATTTTGAAGGAAATTTCATCAACCTTGGGTATTGATTTTTTAATCAAGGATGAATATTATTTAATTAGTGTTTATGACTACGTTAAATTTAATAAAAGGTTAGGTGAAAAATACAGGCTTTTTTATCAGAAACTTTTATCAGGATATGTAAAATTTAGTTTTAAACTTGAAAAGGAAAAAATTGCAAAGATATTGAGGGAAGCATTTGTGAACTATTTTAAAGAAGATATTGATAATATAGATCCACCTGAAATTCTTGCAAAGGCAATGAAAAGTGAAATTGAAGCGATTAAGAAATTAAGGGATGAAAAAATATCTACATATTCCCCAGGTGAGTTCGGTGAAGTTAATGAAAAAGCGTTTCCTCCATGCATAAAAAGCATTTTATTAGCACTTTCCAGGGGTGAAAATATATCACACAACGCAAGGTTTTCACTTGTTACATTTCTAAACCAGATAGGTATGTCCAAGGAAAACATTTTTAAAATATTCCAGACAGTTCCAGATTTTGACCAGCGAATGACTGAATACCAAATACTTCATATCACAGGTGAAAAGGGCAAAACAGTTTATTCCACTCCAAAATGTGCAACAATGGAACTTTACAACCTTTGTGTTAAAAATTCAGCAAAAGATCAACTCTGTTTTAAGGAATGGATGACGCATCCATTGATTTATTATAAAATTAAAAACAAATCAAATGTTTCTCCAGGCTCTAAATGAGCGCTGTATTGCTGTTACATTACCGAGAATACCTATTATTATTAAAATGAAATCAGTGAATGAAAGTCCATAAAAATATCCTGGAAAAATGAATTGAAAAATGGGTGTTAAGATGAATATTAAAAGCCTATCTGCCCTACCCACCAATCCTCCATAGTCTCTCTTCCCGGTCACCGCTTGTGCCTGGGTACCAGAGTAGCTTGTGAAAAAAATTCCTATCAGCGCAAAAAATGCATAATACCAGTGAACATAACTGCTCAATGCAATCCCAACAAGAATAGCTGTGTCAGAGTATCTGTCAAGCAAATGATCGAGAAAATCACCCCTTTTTGAAACCATACCTCTTATTCTGGCGACTTTACCATCTATAGCATCCAATAATGCTGAAATAATCAGGGATATTGATGCAAGAATAAGGTACAATGAGCCCATGTAAAAAAATATTCCAGAGAATATTGCAAAAACAAAGGAAATCCATGAAATTGTATTTGGTTTAAAAAACAAAAATGGTTTAGAAATCCTTGTAAGGACCGAATCAACATTTTTTCTGTATGCATCTAATACCATTCAAGAATCTCCTCCGAATAATCAATAAATCCTGCCCTATATTCTTTTCCATTTCCCCCAATTATTTTATGGATTATAGATGCAACATTTTCAGGAGTTAAAAAGGTTGTATCTATCTCGTATACATCCTTATTTTCATTCATGGCCTCTTCTGTAATTATTCCAATTGCTTCTGCCTCAAGATTCTCTTTAATTTTGTCTGATGAATAGTTCTTTTCTTCCAGCCTCTTTCTCAAAATTTTGGGTGATGTTCTTAAAACTATAGTTATATCACAATCGAGTAAATGGGCGAAATGGCCTTCAATAACTACATTATCAATATTTTTTAAATTCTTTTTAATGCATTCAACATCAGCGATGCCTATTCTTCTTTTTTTATCATAACCCTTTGTACATTTTTTTTCCATTGAAAATTCATTTAAATTGATTACATCTATTCCTAACAATTTAGAAACTGTAGTCTTTCCAGTTCCGGGTGTACCTGAAATGCAAATTTTCATTGAAACACAATATGCGGGTTTATTATAAAAATTTAAGGAAAAGTTGTAGGATTAGATAAAGATCCAAATTTAAATAGCTTTAGTAATGAGATAAACTTATTTTCCCAATGCTCCTAATCATAAAAGTAAAAATGTAGACATGTACAAATTCACGATGAGGAAATAGCTATTCGTGATTTTGTCAAATAACCTTCCACGGAATGGCTTTAGCATTAAGCTCTGATTCTTGAGAAAGGAGTATATAACCATCAATAAGAGTATTATATTTGAATTAACATGTTTATCTGTGAACAGGATAAGGGTAGTGATATTGGTAATCATAATCATTTGGAGTGCAGTAAGTTTAAGCATGATTCTTCAGAACATTTACTCTGGTCCGGAAAGGAGCATTATTTCACCACCATTATCACAGGCAATGAATACAACCTATCCAGGTTTCCCTATTTCTACTGGTATAGACATAATAGAAATAATGGAATACACAGTATTTGCATGGATTATTCTGTTTATTGTTTCACTTGTAATATATTTCAAAAGCACATTAAAAATACTTTACAAAGCAATTATGTCCTTTCTGGGTCTTTTTATAATTTTGGGCATAGTCTATATTGTTTCAGCATTAATTTCACATATTAATACATCAACATCTTCTTCAGTTCAGGGTATTAAATTTTCATCCCAGGAAATAATAGGAACATTGCCAATAATTTTAGGAATAGGGGTACTTTCATTCCTTTTCATATATATCATAAGTAAAAATTTTTATTTGCCATCCCAGGAAAAGAATGTAAAAATAAGTAAAACAATATCTGAAATGATCAGTGAATTAAAATTTGGAAATGATGTCAGGGGATCAATAATGAAGGCTTATTACGATTTGAGCAACCTTTTGAAAAAATATGGTATTATTGAAAGAGAATACCTTACTCCAAGGGAATTCGAAAACCTGTCAATAGAAAAGGTGCATCTTGACAGTAAGCCTTTTGAAACAATAGTCAAATTATTTGAAGAAGCAAGATACAGTTCACATGAAATGGATGAAAATCAGAGGGAAGAGGCCATATTGGCACTTGAAAAGATAAAAAAGCTTCTGGGGGAAATAGAATGAAATATCCTTTCAATGTAATTATCTGGCTTATCCCGATAATAGCAATTTTAGGATATTTTTCTTTTTCAAGTGGAAGTACTCTTTATTTTCTAATTACAATGGTGTTTTTCTTTGGTATTCTTATTATTATTTATCCATTTTACTTAAAAGGTCAAGAAAATCTCTCAAAAACCAAGGATGAAAATACAGTAAAGGGGGAAGTGCAGGAACTAGAGAACTGGTGGGAGGAGGCAATTAAAGGCAAGGCAGTGCCCCAGAGATTGATTGAAGAAAGGGTATATTCGATAGCAATTGAAGAGTTATCGGATAGGCTAGAAATAAACAAAGAGGAAATTGCAGGTTACATTGAAAAAGGTGAATTAGAAATGGATAAAAATGTTCTTGAAACACTGAGAAAAATATTAATGAGAAGGTTTAACATGGATATACCAGTAAGCAGGGCAGAATTTGAAAAGGACATAAAAACAATTTTGGATTTTGTGGGTGATAAAAATGAATATTGATGAATCTAAATCAAATATAGAAAAGATAATAAATGAAGTTAAAAAGGCAGTAGTAGGCAAGGATGATGTTCTTACCCAGGTATTAATTGCAATGATTTCGAGAGGGCACATTCTCATAGAGGACTATCCAGGTCTTGCAAAAACGCTTATGGCTAAATCTATAAGCGATGCCATAGGTATCAATTTTAAGCGTGTTCAGTTTACTCCGGATTTACTTCCTATGGACATCATAGGCTCAAACATATTTCAAAGGGATACATCTTCATTCAAATTCAATCCCGGCCCTATTTTTACCAACATTCTGCTTGCTGATGAAATAAATAGAGCACCGCCGAAGACACAATCGGCACTGCTGGAGGCAATGCAGGAATACCAGGTAACAATAGAAGGAATATCCATGAAACTTGATGAACCATTCATTGTTATTGCAACACAGAACCCTATCGAATTTGAAGGTACATATCCATTACCAGAGGCCCAGGTTGACAGGTTCCTTGTAAAATTGTCAGTGGGATATCCTGGTAGGGACTCCGAGATAGAAATATTGAAAAGAAGAACAAAAAGGAAAAGTGATAATATAATTATTGAAAATGTTGTATCTAAGGATGATTTTATTTCAATACAGAATATGGTTGAAAATATTCATGTGGATGATTCAATAGAATCGTACATTGTAGACATTGTAAATAAAACAAGAGTACATTCACAGGTGGAAATTGGGTCAAGTCCAAGGGGTTCATTGGCACTTCTGAAACTCGCCAGGTCAAATGCACTTGTATCGGGAAGAGATTATGTGATACCAGATGATGTTAAAAGTGTTATAAAAATTGCTTTATCGCACAGAATAATATTAAAGCCTGAACCCTGGATAAGGGGAATCAAACCTGAAGAGATCATTGATGATGTTTTAAAAAATACACCAGTGCCAAAACTATGAAGGAAATAAGAATATCTAGGAAAGCTTATATATACATACTCATATTTTTTATATTCCTATCTTTTGGTACAATATTGAGAATGCCCCAGCTGATTTTTTTCACATTGCCCTTATTTGTATATGTATTTCTTGGTGCAATTTCATTCAGGAATGGGGAAATTGAACTCAAAAGGGAAGTGTCTAGCACATTAATATTTGAAAATGAGGATCTAAAAATTGTTTATTACGTATCATCAAAGGACATAGAAGGAATTGTTGAATTATACAATGAAGGATTTGTTGAAAGATTTTATTTAAAAAATAATGAAACAAAAAGGATTGAAAAGATAAAAAAATTTGAAAATTTTGGGAAATATGATTATTCAGAAATTAGAATAACTGTAAATGATAAATATAACATCTTTTCCATTTTTCAGATAATAAGGGATGAATTAATAATTAGGGTTTATCCAACGCCAGAAAATTTGCGTAAGTTTCAAATTAGGCCAAAGAGAACTAGGGCAGTAATTGGTGACATACCTTCCAAATACATAGGTACTGGAACAGAATTTCATTCCATAAGAAATTTCCAGGAAGGTGATGATATAAGGAGAATGAACTGGAAGAAAACTGCGATGCTTGATGAATTTATGGTTAATGATTATCTTACAGAGAGATCAGGAAATGCAGTTATACTCCTAGATGCTAGAAAATATCAGAAATCACAGGAAGATTATAAAAAAATGCTTAAGGGTGTTGTTAAGGGAACGTTAACGTTATCAACAGCTTTAACAAGGACAAGAAATAGACTTGGCCTTATAATTTTAAAGGATACTGTTGACTGGGTTTATCCTGGATATGGTAAAGCGCAGTTATTAAAAATAAATGAAAGATTGCTGAGGGTAGAATCAAAATCAGAACATTATGTCCCAATGGAATACGGAAAAAAGATCGTTACAAGGTTTTTCCCACCAAATTCATTCATAATTATGATCGGTACATTATTTGATAATGATATTATAGACATAGCTGTTGAATTAATGGCAAAGAAATATGATCTTCTTGTAATCGTTCCCTATGATATAAAGACACAAAATGACATGGTTTCAAGGATTCTCAATACTGAAAGAAAGGTAAGAATGAGAATAATATCTAAATATGCTACGGTTGTAGAATGGGATATATCCAAACCTTTGACAAAATCAATGGAGGCTATGAGAAGATGAAATTTAATCCATTTATTTTTATTATAATTTCAGTTATAATAATAATTTTAAGCCAGCATGTTTTATTGCCTGATGTTTTATTACTTATATCTTTTTCGGCAATTCTTTTCATTTTATACAATTTTTCAAAGGATTTACTTTTTTTCCTTGGTGGTTCAATAACACTTTTTGGATCCATAGGTGCATCTTCCATTGGTTATAATCCATACAGCATTTACACCATTATTATATTTTACATTCCAGTATTTCTATCAATTATATTTTTAGAATCATTGGTTAACGAAAGTTCTGGAATGAAAAGAATTACTTTACAGTCCGGATTCTCTGTTTTACTTTCATTGTTATTCATATTTGTTTTTGGAACATACTCAATTCAGGAAAGGGATATTTTATCTTTATCAATATTGCTTGTTATACTCATAGTCGCATTATATTATTTATTGAACACAATCTCATCAAAGGAATAAATTTTTTAATCTGATTGAATTCTAATGACCAATGGTTAAAGTTATAATCTTAAATCCTAAAAGAGAGGAATTTGAAGTGCCTAAGGCAAAAAGTGTAATGGAATTATTCGAAAAATTAAATTTGAATCTGGATGGATACATAGCATTAATCAATGGTAAACCTGTGCCAGAGGATGAATCCATTGATGAAAATTGTAAAGTAGAGTTGCTTCAAGTATTTTCTGGTGGATAATTTTTTAATAAAATTTTTTGTTTAAGGATCCTTACCACAGAACTAATAATAAGATTTAAATAAAGAATATTTAATTTATTCTTATGAAAAAGGTAATTATAATTGCTATTTTTCTAGTAATAATAGCAATTTCATCCATATCCATTGCTGAAACGCCATCATTTTCTCTAAGCACCATTTCTCAGTTGGAAAATAATGCAAATATATCCGAGCCTATGACAATTATTGGTATATATGTCCATGGATTTTTTCTTTTGATGGCTGTGGGTTTACCATATGTTGTTCTTTCTTACGAGGCTCTTGGTATAAGACGAAGGGATAAGGAATTTCTTGGTGCAGCAAAGAAATTGAGCAGGGTATGGGGTATATCATTTGCCATAGGAGCGGCCACAGGAACGCTTGTTGAATTTGGCCTTGTACAGCTCTGGTCAGGAACGCTTGTGGCAATAGGTTCCTTCTTTTTCTCATTTATGACGATCGAGCTTTTTGCCTTCATGCTGGAGATAGTGTTCATGGTGCTTTACCTTTTCACATGGAACGTTGAAAATCCTTCTTGGAAACATTTTATTGCAGGTGTTATACTCTTAATAGCTTCAAACCTGTCCGCATACTTGATCTTGGGTGCAAATGCCTTCATGAACGTACCCTGGGGCACAGGTACTCTGGTTAGTAAAATACTACCATGGGAGCCTGCTTTAGGCCCAAGTGCTGTTAACCAGCAGGCCCTGGCAAATCTTTATATTGCAATGCAAAACAAAGGAACACTTGCATTGATCAATTATACATTGTCGAGCAATATAGGAATAATTTTTACCAATCAATTCATTGCATTCCAGAATCCAGATCTCACAGCCACATTCTTTCATACTGCACTAGCAACGATAATTATTGCATCCTTTGAGGCAAGCGCTTTTATTGCCTGGGATTGGGTAAGGAAAAAAGATGAAAGGCCCTACAGGTATAAACTTTTAAAGGTTAGTTATGGCGTAGGTGCTGTAGCATCCATATTGATGGCAATTTCAGGTGACTACATGGGTAGAGTGGTTTATGAATACAACAGATTGAAGTTTCTTGCATTTGAAAATTTCTCGCGCAACGGTGGTACTGATCCAATTATGGGCTTGCTTTTGTATCTCAATCCTAACCATTTCTTCCATGGGTTCAATTATTATTTAGGCCTTGCAGGGCAGTCGGTAGACCCTAGTGCAGCAATATCATCTATTACTTATGCGGAGGTCTTTCAGACATGGGCATATCCAGTTTACTGGTCAATGGTAATATCTGGAATAATGTTATTCATATTTGCAATTGCATACATGGGTGTTTATTTCAAGCCTATTGAAAAAATAATTAATAAAATAATGAGAATTTCAGAAGAGAAATTTCTTGTTTATACCTCCCTTGTAGCTCCTTTTCTGGGACTGATAGCAGCTTCCGCAGGATGGGCTGTCAGAGAGGCGGGGAGGCATCCATGGGCCATATATGGTCTGATACAGTACTGGCAGATAATAACACCAAATACCATTACCCCAGCATTTTCTGCTCTAATAATTACAGTGGAACTCGGAATTCTTGTTTTTGGTATAATTGCAATACTTTATATTATGAGGCATCAGGGGAGGGATAAAAAATGACAGACGTTTATAGTTCATTTGTTTTACTTGGTTATGCAACAATGGTCCATCTATTTCTTGTGAATCTCGTTCTTGGATTAACTATTCTCATTCCAATCATGGAATTTATTTATATGAAAAAGAATGATGAGAATATAAAAATGATAATGAGAACACTCTTTAAATTTATGGTTGTTACAGATCTCTTTGCTGGTGTTTGGGCCACATGGATTACAGTATTCCTAGGCGGATTCTGGCCTCTTCTAACCTTTTATGCAACAACTGTTCTTTTCATACCATTAACAATAGCACTTATTGGTATACTAATTGCATTGCCATCCATTGGTGTTTACTGGTTTACCTGGGACAAAATCAGTGAAAAATGGCATTTTGCCATAGGCATATTCATGGCCATTGGTGCAACACTTGTACCTGTTGGATTTAATATGATATTTTCCTTCATAAACGATCCTGTTGGTTTGAACAGGGCCTTGGCAGGAAATCTTTATGCCGTATTTTTAAATCCTCTATACCCGGATTTCACACTCCACAGGATTTTTGGTGGAATAACAATGGTATCGCTTCTTCTCACAGGCATTTATATTTACAATTACGGTAAAAAAGGTCAAATCATTTATAAGAAAGGTTCAGAGCTGTTTCTTTATGTTTCATTCATTTCCCTGTTAATTGAATCATTATTTGGATTCATCTATGCTTGGGAATTGAACATACATTCAGAGTATCTTGCACAGGTTCTTTTCGGCCCATTCGCTTCCAGTATTTCATTTCAAATGAACCTGTTTCCATTTTTTGCCTTTTTCATGTTTCTAGTAGGAATGCTTTGGTTTTTCTTATACCTCAATGGTTTTTATTTCTACAAAAATAAAAAGAGCATCTATTCCCCGCTTATACTTTCTATCCTTTCGCTTGTTACATTACCAGTTGGAGAATTTTTAAACGATTATTCAAGATACCCTTATATGATAATTACAGGTGATTCAGGAATACCGGCTAGTTCATTCATAAATAAAATAATGGAAATAAATGATTACTGGGTAATAACAGCAATTACAATCAGTTTAATTTTAATCATTGTTTATATATGGCTTCTTTACAATGTCATAATAAAGAAAAGGTATGTTGAGGAACCATGATCTATACAAAAAGATCTAAAAAATATTTTCTTTCTACCAATAATTTCTTTCAGGAAAGGATAATAGAGGTAATGTTAAGCATTAAAGAAATCGCAGCCAAGGCAAATTATGCTCTGTGTAATATACAGGAAAATGTTTATCTTGCAATATTAAACGCCTGTGAGGAATTGAAAATGAAAAAAGGTATAAGAATCGAGGTTTTTCAGACGGGATCTGGCACAGGCCTCAATATGATTCTTAATGAATTAATAGCTAAAAAAGCAGGCGAAATTGCAAAAATGAAAATACATCCAAATGATCATGTGAATAAGGGACAGTCATCAAATGACGTTGTTCCGAGCGCAATTAGAATTGCTGCATTCCTTGAAATCAGGGAAAAAATTGTTCCATCAATGGAATTATTTATTCAAGATTTAAAAATATTATTTGAAAAATACAGGCATTTGATAAAACCAGGAAGAACACATTTAAGGGATGCCCTTCCAGTTACACTAGGCCTTGAAATACTTTCCTATTATTATCGTTTTGATTCAGATCTAAAAAACATCAAAAAGATATCTAGTGAATTATTGCGTTTACCAATTGGTGGTGGTGCTGTTGGAACAGGTAGTAATGTTAATGATCATTTTTCAAATTTTGTTATCAAAGAACTTGGAAATTATTATGGCCAGAAATTTCTACTATTAAGGGATAGAGGTACTGGCATGAAATTTATCACTGATATTTATTCATTAAGCGCATCATTAACTGCAGTTTCTATAGATTTAAACAGACTTGCTCAGGATCTAAGACTAATGTTCTCTGGCCCATTCACAGGAATTGGTGAAATAGATTTTAAAAATATTAATATTGAAGGAAGTAGCATTATGCCTGGAAAAACAAACCCGGTTACAATTGAGGCTATAATGCAGGCTAACGCACAGATTTTTGGTCTTAATTTTGCAATTCTGCAGGCATCATTGCTTGGGGAATTTGAGCTGAGTATGGGAATCCCTCTTGTTGGCTATGATATTTTGGAAGAAATAAGGTTGCTAAATGAATCAATAAAAAAGATGGATTTTGTTATAAAGATGATAAATCCAAACAAAAAAAGGATGCATGATCTTGCGTTTAAAAGCCCAGAAATTTTAACAGCCCTTTCATCAGAACTTGGCTATGATAAGGTTTCAGAAATAATTAAGGAAATAACGGGTGGAAAGGATCAGGTTGAAGTTCTAAAAAAATACGGTATTGATAAAGAAAAAATAAATGAAATATTAGAAACATCCCTCAAAAAATTTTTAAATCGACATTTAAAAACTCGTCATAACTGATCAATTTTGAATTATTTTTTATGTATGATGGTAAAAGATTGAAATATTCGTCCTTGGAGAATCTTTCATCAGCAAGTACAAAGATGCCATAATCATCCTCAGATCTTATCACTCTACCTAGCGCTTGGGATGCCCTTCTTAGTGCAGGTACTACATATGCGTAATATCTGCCATTTTCTCCATAAATATTTTCAAAATATTTAATGTAAAGTTCAGTCTTGATTGTTAATTTTTCAAACGGTATACCTGCCAGAAAAACTCCCTCCAGTTCCTTTCCTGGAAAATCAGCACCCTCAGCAAATCTACCCGATGCGCTTGCGAATAGAATCCCTTTTTTATCTGAATATGCCATTCTTTTAAAGGAGTCAAGAATTTTTCTCGACTCATTGCCACTCATTCCCTCCTTTTCAATAAATATTCTATCCCTAACATCTTCTGGAACGAGTTTAACGAGCACGTCCTGAATCCTGTAACTAGCAGAAAATATTGCAATATTTCTATCGTTTAATTTTTCAATAAAATGTTTTAATACTGTTTCATATTTCCTAACCATGTCCTTTGATATTCTTTCACCCTTAGTTGATAAACCATAAAGTATGAACGATTTTATCTTTTCAGGTTTAATTTCATAATCAACTTTAACAGCTTTGTAATTACCAAGACCTATTACTTCCACAAATCCATTTATTGGTTCAAGAGTACCAGACATAAAAATGTTCGATCTGAAATTTTTCCATAAAGGGGATAAAACTGCAGAGGACCTCATATCCCACATCTCAACTGAATAAATATTTCTTTCTCTTTTTATGAAAAACACAATTCCTTCCGTATGCATCATTTCTATTGATGTTTCAAGGAATTCTGAAATATGATAGAGAGAACTTGCAGGCCTTTTTCCTTCTTTTAACATCTTATTCCTTATCTTTGTTCCAAGTTCCTTGAGCAAAGCAATCCCTTCATCAAGATTTTTTATTTCATTAATAAAATCTTCAAAATCTATTTCTATTTCTCTTTTTTTACCAATGTACCTTGAAATGATCAATCTCAGATCGTTCAGGAATTCCCATGCGTCACTTCTTTTTTCAGAATCTATGTCTTCAAGTTCATTTATCCCCCTCTCTATAGAAACTGTGCTTATATAATCACTATTGATGTTCATAGAAGCAAACTGGAGGTTATGAGCTTCATCTAAAACAAGATAAGCATCTTTTATGTCGAGAATATTTCTTAGAGAGTAAAGAATGTTTCTGTTTATTATGTAATTATAGTTTATTGATAGTACATCCACATATGGTGCGATTTTTCTTTGATAATAATATGGACAAATCCTGTTCAGTTTAGAGAATTCAAGTATTTCTGAATAAAGCATAGTTTTTCCCAAAATAGAATTAAAATCCTGCAAATTCCTGTAATAGGGGCAATTTTTTCTATTTTTTTCGCAGAAAAAGGATACATCATCGTAATTAAGATCCTTTTCCTTCAATTTATCGTTTATGTAAAGGCACATGTCCCTTTTTCCCCTGAAGCTCAGGCCTGAATATTTCTTTCCCTTTTTTTCATTGATTATTTTTAATTCTTCAATAGGTCTGTCAGTTTCAGTACCCGTTCTCACAACCCAAACAATTTTTTTATTTTTCTTTATTAGGGAAGAAAGAACTATGATTGTTTTTCCAAATCCCGTAGGTGCCTGAATACAAATGTTATAGCGATCGCTATTCCTTTCAATGAATTCAATCAGGTCTTTCTGGTATTTCCTAAACTTGTATGGAAAAATTTCCATTTGTATGGGATATGAAATAGTTAAATAAATTTGTTATTAAAAAATTTTAAAGATATCAGGAGTTTAGGGGGAGCTGAAAATCACAATTGCTTCAGCGATGAGATACACAGACTTCCCCCAACAAAATGTTTATATGTGTTTCAGTATTTCCATAAGCAATGATGGTTGCTACCAAAGTGAAGCTATATCCCACAAAAAATGAAAATTTTACTGGAGAAGCACTTTGGTAGCTGTCGATTCGTATACAACTATTTCTTAGCGAAGAGGGATGAATACTACATAACGCATAAGGATGCGGAGAAATCATCACTGAGCAATCTGAACACCCAAAATATGCTCATTGAACTCAAGGAGAAGTATCTATGGCTGTATGAGGTGAATTCCCAATCGCTACAGATGTCATTACGCTTTCTTGATAATGCATTCAAGAACATAAGGAAAATGAGATTGATAAAAGTAGGGGGGGCATTCAAAATTATGATTTTGAAGATCACTACATCTGGCTTTTATGGAATATTTTTGTACAGGCAGCAGCCTGTTGTTGAAGCAGAAATCTCAGAAGCTTTAGCTGAGAAGTAGTTCAAAGAGACTAAATTTTAAATACAATATGTTTATTATCTTTTATGCTGGGGCCGTAGCTTAGCCAGGTGGAGCGACGGGCTCATAACCCGTTGGTCGTCGGTTCGAATCCGATCGGCCCCATTTAATATTTCAGGCACACGTTTGGCATAAAGGCGATACTGTGCCATGTCCACCTGTCTGTCCTCCAGGAGTGGCTTGGGCACTCAAGTATATTCACCACAAGCATTTACACGCAGATAACAGGCATGGATACATCACAGTTCATGGAGGAGGTGAGGTAGATGAAAATGTTGAATAACTTAAAATGGAAATTGAAGGAACACAAAGAATTAATTTCATATGGGTATAAACATAGTTTAACAAAAGATTTTTTCAATAATGATTATAGAAAAGATTCATATAAAAAATGGGCTGAAGAGCCAAAAATTCGAGCAAAAAAAGAAGGTTGTGATTTTTCGGACGATACTCCTGGAAATTCCTTACGTGAAATTTTTATTGAAAAAATCTACAATTTTCCTGATTTTATTCCAAAGAAAGGGGATGTAGTAATAGATGTAGGTGCGTCATACGGAGATACTGCAATCTGGTATGCCAAAAAATTTGGTGCAAAGGTTATAGCATTTGAACCATTGAAAGATATTTATGAAATTCTTTTGAAAAACATTGATTTGAACAAAGCTGATGTAATTGCATATAATATTATATTGGGCAATGGAAAAAATATCAACGGAAAAAGGCAAGGAAATATGTTAGCTATAGGCAATGAAGAAAAATTCGAAACAAAAACGCTTGATTCATTTTCCATACAAAAAGCTGATATTCTAAAAATAGATGTAGAAGGATTTGAATATGAGGTTTTAGAAGGTGCAGAAGAAACAATTATTAAAAATAAACCGAAAATAAGCTCAGTAGAAATCCTCAGAAAAATATTTAAAGAAGGGGGTTTTTGTCGTATTTATGTCATATCCAAATATGAC
>JBMFTB010000037.1:0-15113 GCA_049967255.1 Thermoplasmata archaeon | reverse complement strand
AATGCAAGTGCATATATGTCTTCCCAGTAATCATAATTCTCCTTCAGTATGGGAATTAAATCTTTCATTGCCATATTAAGGATCATGGCATCTCCATATGTTTTTACCGTTTTAGGATAAATTCTTGAAACAAATTTACCAGATGATTCAATCAACCCCTTCTCCTTATCTAATCTGCCTATATATTTTGATCTTTTTCTAATCTTTTTCAGTTTCTTATCCCAGTATGTAGTGCTTCTGTACACATAATAATTATTGTTAAGGTATTTAATTTCAAAGCCTTTAATTCCAGATTTTCTTTGGTTATTTAACCAATCAATTACCCATTGTTCTGGATTCATATAATCCCTATAGGGATTACATTTATATAAATTTATCGCCTAAAATACCATAGTAATGCAAAGAAGAAAACAATTAAACAAAACTATTCTATACCCTAAAATTTACGGAGTTAAGGTTTTAAATATTTTCTTAAGGTCAGAAAATTTTACATTATAGATATCTGAATTAAGTTTTCCTTCAAGTTCATAAACCAAAATGTTTAAATATAGAAGATTCATAATTAATTACCATTATGGAAAATTTTGATTTTGATATGGTTTTAAGAGAACTAGAAAAAAGTCTTAAACCCTACAACAGGTCCATAAAAATTTTTGATAGAATTCCTGAAAAAGGCTTAAAAGAACATGAAGTGATTGAAGAACTTTCTAAATTTTCAGAAAATGAGAATAGGGCATGGAAAATGGGAAAGGTATCAGGTGCTGTCTATTATGGTGAAAGTGATCTACTTCAATTTTATGAAAAGCTTTACCATTTATATTCTCAGACAAATGCTCTCCATCCGGATATATGGCCAAGTTTGACAAAATTTGAAAGGGAAATTGTTGCAATGTCCTCATCCCTAATGCATGGTAATGAAAATGTTAGGGGTGCTGTTTCTTCAGGAGGAACTGAAAGCATATTGCTTGCAATAAAAACATACAGAGATTACTTCAGAGAAAAAAAAGGCATTACTGAACCTGAAATAATTTTACCTGAAACCGTGCATCCTGCATTTCTAAAAGCATGCGATTATTTTTCAATTAAACCTGTTTTTTCAGAACTTGACAATAAATATCGAGCAGACATAGAAAAAGTAAAAGAAAAAATAAATGATCATACCATAGGAATCGTTGGTTCTGCACCTAATTTTCCATTCGGTACTTATGATCCTATAAAGGAACTTTCTGAAATAGCATTTGATAGAGGTATTGGCATGCATGTAGACGCCTGCCTAGGAGGATTTATTGATCCATTTGTCAGGGAGCTTGGTTATGAAATTCCTGAATTTGATTTTTCATTGGACGGTGTAACATCTATTTCAATGGACACGCATAAATATGGATATGCACCTAAGGGTACATCAGTAATACTTTACAGGAATGGAGAATTCTTCCAGAAACAGATTTTTGTTCATGGAACTGGAAGAGAGGGTATATACTTTACACCAACACTTTTAGGGAGTAGACCAGGTTTTCCTATTGTTGCTGCCTGGGCTGTAATGCTTATCATGGGCTATGAAGGATATAAAGCCAGGGCAAAGAGCATTCTTGAAACGGGAAAATACATAAAGGATAGTATTAAAAGAATGGATGCACTGAAGATAGTTGGAGATCCACTCTGGGTAATTGCTATTACATCAGATGAAATAGATCCATATCTTTTATGGGAAGCGATGGGAAAGAAAGGCTGGTTTCTGAGTGGATTGTCTAATCCTGCATCATTTCATATAGCATTGACTGTAAGGCATACTTTACCAGGTGTAAAGGAAGATTTTATTAATGATCTTAAACAATCTATAGAATTGGTCAAGAAAGGTGAAATAAAGTCATCATCTATGGCACCTATATACGGGATGAGTTCAACGATTCCCAAAGAAATGGTTGACCTGTTTTTAAAAAATGTCGTCGAGTGGTTATACAGCATTTAAAAGGTGCTTTAAATGGAAAAAGGTTTCATCGGCATAGATCTTGGTACATCCTCCGCAAAGGTAGCCTTAGTAGGTGAAGATAAAAGAATAAAAGGTGTAAGCTATCAGAAGTATGCTCTTATAATTGGAGAAAACGGTTTTGCCGAACAGAATCCTGATGATTGGTATAATGCCATTATGGAAGGAATCAAAGATGTAATATCAAAAAGTAATGGCATTGAAATAAAGGGTATCGGTTTAACAGGTCAGTGGAGTGGGACTGTTGCTGTAGATAAAAAGGGTGAATTTCTTCATAATGCTATAATATGGATGGATACAAGAGGTAAAAAATTAATTGAAGAACTTATTGGTGGTTTTCCATCCATTTCAGGTTACAGATTTGATAAGCTTTTAAAATGGATTAGAAAAACTGGTGGTGCACCAGCACGTTCAGGTAAAGATTCCATTGCACATATACTTTTTATAAAACATTTTATGCCTGAAATATACGAAAAAACTTTTAAATTTCTTGAACCAAAGGATTATATTGCAGCAAGGTTAACCGGTGAATTCAAAGCGTCATGGGACAACATAGTTCTTCTTTGGGTCACGGACAATAGAAATCCAAATAACATATTTTACGATGATGATTTAATAAAAATTTCAGGTATTGACAGAAAAAAATTGCCAGATATAATAAAACCGACTGACGTGGTGGGTAAGATTAAAAGCGAAATTGCGAAGGAATTGGGTCTTAATGAAGATGTTAGTATTATTTCTGGATGTGGGGATATGCATTCATCCCTTATAGGGGCGGGTATTGTTGGCGATTATGAAACTTTACTTTACCTAGGCACTTCATCATGGATTACCGCACATGTACCTTTCAAAAAAACTGATATATTCCATAACATAGCATCAATACCATCAGGAATTCCTGGAAAATATCTTGTAGCAGCTGAACAGGAAAATGCTTGCAACTGTATGGAATTCATATCCCAGCTTTTAGGGATAGATGATCCTGAAAAATATAAAAAAATAGATGAATTGGCTGAACATTCCAAGCCCGGTTCAAACGGTCTTATTTTTTTGCCTTGGATTTTTGGTGAAAGAGCACCTATAGAAGATCCTTATGCAAGGGGTGGATTTTATAATCTTTCACTTGCAAATATGAAAGGGGATGTAGTCAGGTCTGTGATGGAAGGTGTTGCAATGAATTCAAAGTGGCTATTTAGTGTTTTTGAAAAATTCATTGGTAGAAAAACCGAATATATTATAATGTCCGGTGGTGGCGCACTTTCAGATGTGAGGGTAAGGGTATTTGCAAATGTAATTGGCAGGGATATAAAAGTTGTTGACAGCCCAAGAGACGCAGGTGTAAAGGGTGCTGCACTGCTTGCAGCCATTGGTCTAGGTTTCTTCAAATTTCAGGATCTTTCAGATATAGGGAAACCATATAAATTTTATAAATATAATTATAATGAAAATAAAAAATATGAACGCATATTTAAAGAATTTTTAAACTATTATAAAAACAATAAAAAAGGTATGAGAATACTAAATGCCTGAACCAATTACTTTTTCAATGATTATTTTTTTAACATCATCGTAATTTTTGGTATTTTTCCACATCCATATAAATATAATATCACCAATATACTTTTTTATATCATTTATATGAATATCCCTATCATCAATGTATACAATGTTTTTTGGTAATATTTTAATACCCTTATTTTCCAATTCTTTTAAAAGTTTTAAAAGAAGTTTATATTTTTCTGGATGATATTCAATAAGATGATAATCAAATAAATTTTCTATGCCCAGTACCTTCAATGCTTCCATAGCATATTTCGTAATATTCCAGCTTAATGACGTTACAATTGCACCATTATTTTTTGACCACTTAATAAAATCTATAGCCTCCTTGTAAACTTTTATTTTAATGCCCTTGGTATTTTCAATTATACCTTCATCAATTCTTATGTAAGGTGGTTGCACAGAAGATATATCAAGGTGGTCCCAAACAGTGCCATCAAGATCCATTGCCAATAACCATGTTTTATTTGACATTCAATAGATAAAAGAAAAAATGATTAATAATTTTACGGGGAAACGAATGTTCTTTTCTCATGGATTTTTAACAGCAAAATCAAACCTGATAATATAAGGATTATGAATATGATATAGGAATAAAGATAAGTATTGTTAGGCATGGTCAATAAATTATAACCCATAAATAATGGAATTATAAATCCTCCTGTCTGACCTAGAAGCCATATTATTGATGTGGCTGAACCAGCGTACTTGCTTCCTGTAATCACTGTGGCCCAATCTATAATCAATGGAAATGCACCAAGAAGGAAAAAGCCAAAAACAAAACTCAAAATAATGAGGATAATAAAGTTTGAAACAAATGCATAAACTGAAAGAATAATAATTGAAACAATAATAGCAATTATAACAAAAATCTTTCTTTGTTTATATTTTGAAGATAGCATCGGGTTAAAATAGCTGCCGAATATACCACCAACAAGAAAAATGAGCCCTATTTCTCCTGCCTGAAGCATAGATAAGGAAATATGCTGAAATATTGAATCTATCCAAGTTAAAATTCCATTAAAAATGCCCATTCCAACAAAAGCTACATATGAGAGAACTAAAACTTCTCTGTACTTGAGCACTTTGCTAATATGCAATTCAGTTTTTTCAGGCATTTCTATTTTTTTAGCATATTTCATTGATATAATATAAAAAAGCATAGCTATTAATGAAACTATTGAAAAAATATAAAGCATTTCAGAAACTGATATATATTGGATGATCAATGGTGGGACGATCATACCTACAGAAACACCAATGAAAATTGCAAGGGTACCTATACCAATTGCCAGTGTGACTTCATTCATTTTGAATTCAGTGTTTGCCAGCTTTGATACACTGTTGTTTAAGAAAGGTTGTGCAAATGCAATACCTATTTGGCCAATAAGCAAAAATATATAGTTTATCTGAATGGCCCTAATCAATGCAAATAAAAACATCAATATTGATGCTATGAGAATTGAATATTTATAACCCTTTTTATCAACAATAAATCCAGCAGGTATAGAAAAGATAATGTATATCAAAGGAAATATTATAGCTAATAGAGCTACCTCAAATGCAGAAACGCCATAAAAAGACTGAACCTGTGTACTTATTGATGCAAAATTAATCCATAAAAACTGATTTAATGCAACAAGGATTGAATATGATGCAAGAATTATCCATTTTGCTTTCATAGTATCACGAATTCCGTAGGTATTTCCTGCGCAACATTTACCATAGCTATAGCAGCGTTAGTGTATTTCATCAAAATTGCCATATTTCCCTGAACTTTCATCTGTCCCTTAAGCATTGCCTGGATGGGATTTATATTTCCACCTATAATTTTTTTCCAATTTTCATATGTGGCAGAGAGTTTAAATGGGGCATCTACATTAGTTCCTTTTACTATTTCACATTTTTCACATTTTCCATCTTTTAGATAAAGGATAAATGATTCAAATTCCACTTTATCTTTAAGCAAATCATAATCTAAGATTTTAAATAGTATAGGATCTTTCCATCCCTGACCTTCTTTATTGTATACAGGAGAATCACTCAGCTTTTTACAATACTCTCCAACCCATTCTTCTGATGGAAAAATAAATTTTTCAGACATAATAATTAGATTGTTTAGGAAATATTTAATTGTTTCGCACATTTTTTAATTTAATAAAAAAATTAGAAATATTTTATATTATAAAATTTTAAATTTAAAATAAAATTTAAATTTTTTATCTTAATCAAGTGCTGTGTTGAGTAATTCTTTTTAATCATTTATTACACGTATTTTAGGAAAGATCATTTCTTTCATCAAAATTAGTTAAATTTTGTTGTATTTTTATGTTTCTGTAACAAATTGATTACTGTAATTATGCAACAAACCATTAATCAAGAAAAAATTTAAATAAAATGTTATAAATCATATTTTGATGAAAGCGGCGTTATTTTATGGAAAGGAGGATATAAGAATTGAAGAAATTGAAAAACCAGTTATAACAGATGAAAATGATGTATTAATAAAGGTATCTTACTGTGGAATATGTGGCTCAGATATTACTGCTTTTAAAACGGGCAATTACGTTCCTGGAATTATTATTGGCCATGAATTTTCAGGCATTGTTGAGGATACGGGAAAGAATGTTGAAGGCATTACAAAAGGAAATAAAGTTGTTGGTTCAAGTATAATACCCTGTGGAAAATGCAATTATTGTCTATCAGGGAAACCCAATTTATGTAAAAATTCACAGTTAACAGGAATTACAATTAATGGTGCATTTGCTGAATATGTTAAATTACCTTCTCATGCTATTTTTAAAATTCCAGACGAATTAGATTTGAAGACTGCATCATTAGCAGAGCCACTTTCCATTATAATTCATGCTGTTTATAATTCAAAGTACAAAATTGGAATGAATGTCTTAGTGCAAGGTTCTGGACCAATTGGATTATTATTAATTTTAGTTTTATTGAACTCAGGAGCTGGAAAGATAATTGTGAGTGACTTATCCAATAAAAGGCTTGAACTTGCAAAAAAATTAGGAAATATTATTACCATAAACCCTTCAGAAGATAATATATTTTCAAGAATTGATAATGAAACACACGGGGAAGGAATGGATATAATATTCGATACTACTGGTGCCCCTAAATCAGTAAAAAGTGATTTTACACTTGTAAAAAGAGGTGGTGAAATTGTTCTAGTAGGCATACCTGAAGAATCAGTGGAGGCAGATATTTTTACAACTGTTGTAAATGAAATTAATTTAATAGGTGTATATGAGAGTTATAATGAATTTCCAATTTCTATAAATTTGCTTTTCAATAAAAAAATGGATTTTTCAAAAATTATAACAAAGATAATAAAGCTAGAAGATTTAATTGATGAGGGATTTAAACCTCTGCTGAATAATCCTACAGAGGGGAAAATTTTAGTAAAAATTGGAGGTGAATAATAAGATGGAATTTGGAAGTGAGGAATATCTAAAGAAAGTAAAAGAAGTGACAAACAACGATACAAAGTACATTGACATGATAAAAAATGAGAACACCTCATACACCTTTATCATAGATCCAGAACCAGAAAATGGTGTTGAAAAAAAGATTGTGCTTGGTTATACAATAAAAAATGGTATAATGGATGAAATATGGCTGGGTGAAAAAAACACAGATTTTGTGATTTCAGGGAAGTACGGTGTATGGGTTGATCTTATCATTGGTAAACAGAGCGTAACAAGTGCATTCCTATCTAGAAAATTAAGAATCAGTGGTGAATTTTCCAAAATATTAAAACTTGCTTCACCTACTGAGTATTGGTTAAAAATTTTGAGAAAAATACCAACCGAATTTCATGGTAATTATTCAAAATATAACATAAGGGGTGAATAAATATGGGAAGGATTACAGGAGGAGAAATATTGAAACGTGTCCTTGAGAAGGAAGGTGTAAGATATGTGTTTGGAGTACCTGGTGACCAGTTATATCCATTTTTAAATGCCCTACATGACAGTTCCATAGAGTTCATAACATTCCATGATGAGGCATCAGCTGCTCATGCAGCCGATGCATGGGCAAGGGAAACAGGAGAAATAAGTGTTGTAACTGGAACTGTTGGGCCTGGTGCCGCAAATCTAGTAGGAGGGGTATATCCTGCATTCACAGAAAATATACCAATGCTGGTAATAACAGCACAAAATCAGACGTTTAGGTCCTATCCAGACCATGGTTCAATGCAGGCATTGGATCAATATGCTTTGTTTAAAGCCATAACAAAATGGAATGCTGTTGTAAATTCCTGGGACAGAATTGTGGAATTAACAGAAAGGGCAATAAGGATAGCCCTTTCTGAAAAACCTGCACCTGTTCATATTGATATTCCTTCGGATATTCTTCATCAGACAGGTGAAGAAAGCCATATCATTTTACATGACAGGGAAAATTACAGGGAAATTAAAAAGAGTTCGGGCAATGATGAACTGATTGAAAAGGCAGTTAGTATGCTATTAAATGCAGAAAAACCACTTATACATGCTGGTGGAGGTGTTATAAGGTCAAAAGCTTCAAAGGAATTAATTGAACTTGCAGAATATCTTCAAGTACCTGTAACCACATCAATTTCAGGAAGAGGATCAATACCTGAAGATCATCCATTATGTTTAATACCACAGAGTTATGGTGCAATAGGCGCTCAAGCAGAAGCAGATCTTGTTCTACTTATTGGATCAAAATTGGGTGATCTAGATTTCTTTGGAAGACCGCCTATGTGGGGAGATGTGGAAAACCAAAAATTCATTCAGATTGACATATCAGGTGAGCAGATAGCTTTGAATAGACCCGTGGATCTTGCAATCGTTGGAGATGCTAAGGAAGTGTTGAAAAAAATACTATTTTTAATAAAGAAAAAATCTAAAAGAAGAGAAGCTCTGAAAAAGAATGAAGAATACAAAAATTATGAAAAACAATGGTCAAGTGAATTCGAGGAATTATCTGAATCAGAAAAAATACCCATACACCCATTAAGGGCAATAAAAGAAATAAGGGAATTTTATCCTAGGAATGCGGTTTCCGTGGTAGATGGTGGAAATACGACTGTATGGGCACATTATATAAATAGGGTTTATGAACCTGGAACATTTCTGAGCAGTTCCGCCGGCGATTCTGGGCATATTGGAACTGGCGTTCCATATGCTGTAGCAGCAAAACTGGCATATCCTGAAAAGGATGTTTATTGTATAACGGGGGACGGCGCCTTTGGATACGGAGTCTTGGAACTTGAAACAGCAAAAAGACTAGGTTTACAGATTACATTTATGGTTCTTGATGACAATTCCTGGGGAATGATCAAGTCTGGTCAAACACTATATTATGACAAAAAATATGTGGGTGTTGATTTTTCTGAAATAAGATATGATGAAATGGCAAGGGCAATGGGCTGTTATGGTGAAATCGTTGAAAATCCAAAGGATCTTAAGGATGCACTAAAGAGGGCGAAGGAATCTGGATTACCTGCAGTAATAGACGTGAAAATTGACAGGGAACAAATACCTCCTGATTTTCAAACGCTCGCAACAATATGGCTAGAAGGGTGTGAACCGCCTCCAAAAGAAGAATTAAAAGAAACAAATGCTATGAAAAAAATATAATTAATTTTTTATAAATTTTTTAAAAAAATTATGTATAACAATAAAGTTGTTTATGATTCATTAGCTTACATTTTTTATATACTATTCAATCATAGTTTAATAATTTTTAAACTCCATTTTTGCATTATTTCAATAGAAATAGTTGATAAAATTTTTTCATTGTGGTCTTCTATCTTGATTTTGCCTTTCAATCATCCAATTCGGGTACATTGACCTAGGCTCTGATATACTGTCCAGTCTTTTCATCTGATCCTTTGTTAATTTAACATCTAATGAACCAAGGTTTTCCATTAATTGATCCATATTCCTTGCTCCAAGCAGAACTATCACATATTTTTCAATAAGCCAGGCAAGTGAAACTTGTGAAGGCTTACATCCCTGTTCCATGGCGATATTTTCAATTTCTTCAACAATTTTCCAGCCATGCCCTTCATCAAAATAAGGGAAGAAGAATCCTCTATCCCCCATCCTTGTGCCCCTAGGTGGTGTTTCACCTTTTTTATATTTTCCTGTTAGCAAACCACCATGTAAGGGGCTCCAGGATAAAAGAGACATTTTATTGTACCTTAAAAATGGTAGAACTTCATATTCAACGTCCCTGTTTATTATGTTATAGTTCATCTGTGCGCTCTCATATCTGGCATAACCTTTCTGTTCTGCCATACCCTGCAGATAGGCTATTTGCCAGGCAGCAAAATTTGAAATAGCCGGATATAAAACCTTTCCCTGTTCAACGAATGATTGCATTGTATCCATTGTTTCAATCAGGTTGGATTCAACATCCCATCCATGGTACTGGTAAATATCAATCCAAGATGTTCCCAGCCTATCCAAACTATTTCTTATTGCTATACTCATATGATGCCTTGAAAGACCCATTTCATTTACACCATTTCCCGTTTTTCCCCTAACTTTCGTGGCTATCATTACCTGATCCCTGTATCCCTTCAATGACTTTCCGAGCATGATCTCTGAATCCCCCATATCATAAACATCAGCTGTATCGAAAAGGTTAATGCCATAATCAATACATGTTTTTACCATTTTATCTGAAAGTTCCTGGTTAACACCACTTAATTTCCATAAATTCTTTTCACCAAGCGTCATTGCACCAAAACCAAACACTGAAACAAAAGAACCTGTATTACCATATTTTAAATATTTCATAAATAAAAGATATATTGCCTATATAAAAAAATTTGTTTTAAAGTTTAAATAATGTTTTGTCTTTTTATAATTATGGTAAATATTGATGGCTCAAATTTAACAATAAAAGATGTTGTTAATGTTTCACGATTTTACGAAGCTGTAAAAATTTCCAGGAAACAGCTTTCAAAAGTAACGAAAAACAGAAAAACACTTGAGGATTTAATAGATTCAGGGATAAGAATTTACGGCGTTAACACGGGATTTGGAGATCTTTTAAATGTAAAGATTGAAAGAAAAAGTGCAGTTGAATTGCAAAGGAATTTGATTAGATCACATTCATCTGGTACAGGTGATCCATTCCAAGATGAGATAGTAAGAGCTGCAATGCTCATAAGAGCAAATGCACTTATAAAAGGTTATTCGGGTGTCAGGAAAGAGATCATTGAATTTCTTGTAAATATGTTAAACAAAAATTTGATTCCTGTTGTTCCTAGCAGAGGAAGCGTTGGCGCAAGTGGAGATCTTGCTCCATTGGCTCATATGGTTCTTGCAATGATGGGTGAAGGAGAAATAAAATATAATGGTAAAATAATGACGGCAAAAGAAGCTCTAGAGCTCGCTGGAATGAATCCCATATTACCATTAGAAAAGGAAGGAGTTGCATTAATCAACGGAACTTCCTTCATGGCAGCAATTGCATCTCTTGCCATTTATGATTCTATAAACATTCTAAAAAATGCCATAGTATCTTTTTCACTATCTCTTGAAGCACTTAACGGTACTGATGATGCTTATAGACATGAAATACTATCCCTAAGACCCCAGCCCGGACAGATTTTAATTGGTAATGAGATCATGAAGTTAATAGAAGGAAGTGAAATAATAGGGAGATCAAGATCTGTCAAAGTCCAGGATGCTTATTCATTAAGATGCACTCCTCAGGTTTATGGCCCAGTTTATGATACGCTTACATTTGTTAAGGGCATTGTAGAAAGAGAAATTAATTCTGTTACAGACAATCCCATTGTTATTGATAGATCCTATTCAGGCGGTAATTTTCACGGCGAATATATGGCCTTTTCAATGGACTTTTTAGGCATTGCCATGTCTGAGATAGCAAACATTTCTGAAAGGAGGATCGCCAGGCTTGTTGATTCAAAACTTTCAGATTTGCCCCCATTTTTGACCAGAGATCCTGGCTTGAATTCTGGTATGATGATTGCACAGTACACAGCTGCAAGCCTAGTTTCTGAAAACAAAGTGCTCGCACATCCTGCAAGCGTTGATTCTATACCAACAAGCGCAAATCAGGAAGACCATGTTAGCATGGGTATGGCTGCATGCATAAAGACAATGCAAATACTGAAAAATGTTAAAGCAGTGATTGCTATAGAATACTTAACATCTGCTCAGGCTTTAGAGTTTAAAAAATTTTCTATGGGGAAAGGAACTTCGCTTGCATATGAGAAAATTAGAGAAAAAGTGAAGCCTCTTGAAAAAGATAGACCACTTTACAAAGATATAAATGAAATAATATCAATGATTGAAAAGAATGAAATAATTAATTCATTAGAAAATAATGGAATAAAAATTTTAATTAATCCTTGATCAATTCAATCAGATATTTAATTTCAACTAATTCCTGTGATCTATTTTTCATATTTTTCAAAATTACATTACCTTTTTTAACATTTTCGTCTATTATTATAGTAAAAGGCACACCATTTGCATCAGCGTATTCTAGCTCATTTTTAAGCATTTTTCTCCAGCTACTATACGAATTCAATGTTATTGTGGTGGATATACCCTTTTTTCTCAAATTTTCTAAAATTTTTATCCCTTCCTCAAGCAGTTCTTTATCCTTAATGTCTATAATAATATGAACATCCTGTACAGCACGGATGCTTTTTAATTCATCAGTTATTCCTAGTTCTCTTAACGCTTCCATGCACCTGTCAACACCTAGCGCAAATCCAATGGATGGTGTGTGCAAACCACCATATAGATCTATGAGGTTATCATATCTGCCACCACCAAGAATACTCCCACCTTGCCTCTTGCAGCCCGAATAGATGTAAACTTCATAGATTATGCCCGTATAATAATCAAATCCTCTAGCAATGCTGGGATCAATAAGTAAAAATTTTTTTTCTTCTTCATTCAATAAAATATCTAGATAAGTAAAAGTATTTTTAAGGCTTTCAACTGCATTTTTTGTTTTTTCATTTAGTTTTTCAATTTTAAGGAAGTATTTACTATAAATTTCTTCAAAAGATGCAGGTTTCAGATCAAGCAATTCTTCAATTAAACTATTTAGTTCAACATTATTCAATAAATCATGAACCCTTCTCGTGATTTCATAATTTTTCAATTTTTCTTTCTTGTCTATTAACCTTATAATTTCCATAATTTTTTCTTCATCCTCTGTAAATTTTGATATTATACCCCATAACAATTCCCTATGTGATACAAAAATTTTAACTTTTTCTGGACTGAAACCCAGCACAGAAAGCTGTTTAATTGCTATGGCAATTGTTTCAGCATCTGCCAATGGTGATAGCGTACCTATAAGTTCTATTCCGAATTGCCAGAATTCTCTGTATCTACCTTTCTTTGGATCATTTTCATAGCGCCACATTTTAGAGAAATAATACCATCTTATTGGCATTTTTGTTACAAATGATTCATAGTTATATCCGACTATCCTTGCAATTGGTGTTGTTAAATCGAATCTAAGACCTATCCATCTATCATCATGGTCCTTAAAAATAAAGAGTTCCCTGGCTTGTTCAGGGCTTAAGCCTCCTTTTGCCATTAATGCTTCTCCATATTCAAGTGCAGGTGGTTCGATAGGGAAATAACCCCAATTTTTTATAACACCTTCTAACTTATCCTGAATATATTTATAAATTAAAAGATCGCTGGGATATAGCGTTCTAAAACCACGAAGTTCTTCAAATTTTTTTGATTCCTTAGCCATTTTATTTTCCTCCAGACATCTGAAAATGCCAGGGCCGGGATTTGAACCCGAATCTGGGGATCCACAGTCCCCCACGCTTGCCAAACTACGCCACCCTGGCCTATATTTTTAAAAAGATAATTTACAACCCGTATATATAAGCTTCTAAAAAAGAATTAGCGGGCTCGAGGGGATTTGGACCCCCGACCATTCGGTTAAGAGCCGAACGCTCTACCGAGCTAAGCTACGAGCCCTATCATCTTTAATGATTATTCTACATAAAAACATTTTCATTGCACAAAGAAAAGTTAAATATCTCTGAGCGCTTAAACTAATTATTATGATATGCCCATTGGATTTTAGATATGGCAGAGACATTACAAAAAGCATATTTACAGAAGAAGAAAGATACAGAAAAATGGCAAAGGTAGAAGAGGCTCTTGCATATGCATATTATAAAATTAAAAAAATTAAAAGAGAAGATTATGAGAATATTAAAAATGCATGTGAAAGAATAAAAATTGAAAGGATAAAAGAATTTGAAAAGGAAACAAAACACGATGTTATGGCAATGGTTAAATCTATTACTGAACTTTCAGGAAAAAGCGGAAGATATGTGCATTTAGGTGCAACATCTAACGACATAGTTGATACAGCAGTTGCTTTACAGTTAAAGGATTTTTATGAAATTGTTGAAAATGATCTAAAAGACCTAAAAAATGTTTTAAAGGATATGGCATTGAAATACAGGGATGCAATAATGCTCGGTCGTACGCATGGTCAACATGCAATTCCAATTACATTTGGTCTTAAAATGGCCGTGTATCTCGCTGAAATAAACAGGCAACATGAAAGATTAAAAGAATCTAAAAAAAGGGTACTCGTAGGTAAAATGATGGGTGCGGTAGGTACAGGTGCAGGATTTTCAGGCAAAGCTCTGGAAATAGAGAAATATGTAATGGAATATCTTGGCCTTGGAATTGAAGAGGGACCCACACAGATCATAGGCAGAGACAGGTACATTGAATTCATAAGTATTTTATCAAATATTGCCACTACTCTAGAGAAAATAGCAACAGAAATAAGAAATTTACAGAGGCCTGAAATAAATGAGGTAAGTGAATATTTTGATATAGAAAAGCAGGTTGGTTCAAGTACCATGGCACATAAAATGAATCCTATAACATCTGAAAATATATGTAGTCTGTCAAGAATTATAAGGTCATTCATAATCCCTACATTTGAAAACAACATTCTTTGGCATGAAAGGGATTTAACAAATAGTGCTGGTGAAAGGTTTACAATTCCGCATGTATCTGTTCTTGTTGATGATATCTTGACAAAAATGATCTGGGTGTTGAAAACTTTAAAGGTAAACGAGGAAATAATGGAAAAAAATGTGGAAAGGGTAAAGTATTTCATAATGGATGAAAATATTATATTAAAATTGGTAGAAAAAGGTATGGGAAGGCAGGATGCACATGAAATTGTTAGAAAGTACGCAATAGAAGCACAAACAAATAATAAGGATTTTAAGGATATTTTCCTTAAAGATAAAAATATTAAAAAAATAATGAACGAAGATGAACTTGAAAAAACTGTTAATCCAAGAAATTATTTAGGTGAATATAAGAGGATCATTGAAAGAATAATTAAACTATCATTTAACGAAAGTGGTAATATTTAAGCTTCACAAAAAAATTGAGAAAATGTGGGTGAAGAAGTCAACTACTATTCGCTAAAGCATCGGAGCTTGTTGCTGTTTTCTCTACCCATGAGTGGAGTTTCATTGAACCGCAACGATTGGCTGGATGACAACAACCTGAATTAC
>JBMFTB010000036.1:0-15474 GCA_049967255.1 Thermoplasmata archaeon | reverse complement strand
CGTAGGTATCCTTTCCCTTACCATTCTGTATGTACCTTTATTGAGCTTATTTTTATTGAATGTTTTATTCTCAAAACCATAGTCCAGAACTATCTGTGTAGCTTCTTTGATCCGCTTTGACATTTCAATGAGCTTTTTGTCATATGGATGCTTCAGTTTAATGGTTCTGAACATTATTTATTAGTATAGCAAAATTATTATTAAATTTTTTAATTGAGTGAAGTGCGTGTATCTCCTCCCTAAAGGTCGGAGTTTTACTGCTTCCCTCAAACTCCTAACTTTTCTATAAATTTTAATTTATAACAATTTCTATTACCAACAAAATCACAATCAAGAAATCTTTGACCTTAAAGATAAAAAATGAAAAGAGTGGGGCCGATCGGATTTGAACCGACGACCTTCCGGTTATCAGCCGGATGCTCCAACCATGCTAAGCTACGGCCCCCATTTAGGTAAATAATAGTTTTATATTTATAACTTTCTTAATCTTTTAGTTTTAAATGGAGAGTATTTTCTATAAAAAATACTCAAAATATTTATATATTAGCATATTGATTTAGATTTTATGTTGGAGGTGTCTATTTGTGTTTAGCAAAAAATTTGGCATAATAATTGCCATATTTTTAATTCTAATGTTATTGGTCTCCATTATACCTGTTGGTACGATGAATTATAATATTATTCAATCAAATTCTAAAAATACTTCAATTGTTAGTAGTTCAATCATAAAGAACATATATATAAATAATACTTTTATAATTAATTCAAGTACAATAGATCCTATCACCGGCCAGAAGGGTTTTTATGGATTTGATGCTAATGTTATAATAGGTTCGACAGGTAATCTTTCGGTGTTGAATGCAAATGTTTATTTTGTTCAGGATTCCATTTCTCCGGATTCATTGAAAATAATGTCTGGTGGATCACTTTACCTTTATAATTCAACATTTACAGTAACACCGGATAGATACTATCCCTCACTTAATTTTACTATTAATGATTTCGGAGGAACTATAACCACATATAATTCAAAATTTATGTTTCCTGGATGGTTTAATGCTTCAAACTCTTACCTCTATTTTTACAAAACATATTTCACAAATGTATCAGCTGGAGATATTAATACAATAAATCAATTTGGTTTTCCAGCCAGTAATGACATTTGGATAATGTATGGGCCCACACCTGTATTTTCAAGAGATACAATAATCATGAAAAATGTTTATTTTAATAAGCTAAAACAGACACCACCTAATATTGTATTTGCAGCTTCTGGAATTCCATTAAATAATCGTTTTCCCATTGTAATTTCAAGCTATGAAAATGAAACAATTGCAAATGGATTTTCACTTTCACCCTCAAATATATATCCTTATGCAACATTTACCAATGGTACTATTTTATTGAACTATACAACATCCGCCAAATATTCGAATGATTCATTAATTAATATTTTTTACAAAAATATACTTCTTTACAGTACAACATTATCTTCAGCTACTAAATATTTGCTAGACCAGTTACCTGTATCATTCTCAAACCTTGTTTATCTAGCGAGTTATAGTTCATTAAAATCTCCTGGAAATTTCTTTGTAAATATTACAGGCCCAAGCATAGGAACTGTTACAGTTAATTCTTTAAAAATAAACCTTTATTCTGACAAGTCACTGATTACCCAGACTGGATTTTATCAACATCAATTTAATCTGATAGGTTCAACATTATACGGTCAAAATGTTTTTGTATCTGCAAATTCTAATTATTCCAACGGAAATCCATACAAAAATTATATTTTCATGCAAAACTCACTTGCATATATATTGAATCTTACAGTTACATCTGAAGCAGCGTCTGGCGGATATTTCGATCCACCATATTTAATGGACCAATCATCTTCATTATATATTTACAGGTATGCTATTGTAAAAGTAATCAATTACAATGGTGTTCCATTATCAAATCTTACAGTTACAGCAACTCCGGACAATTTGCCCATTATTTCTAATGGAATACCTTTGATAGATAATCAGATGGTAAATAATTTGAATAGCTTATTATATTCAAATTTAAATATTGCACCTAGTTCTACTAATAGTTCAGGTATTGCTGTACTACCATTATTTACAGATAATGTTTCACTATCATTCTGGCCAAATTCACTTTATGCTGGAAATTATTTAATAAACATAAGTGCGGGCAACAGATTATTGAAGTCTACGGATATAGGATTACCAATGTTTCCAGATCTAAATCTTTCTGGAAACGATTACTTGGTTAATGAGACTGTTATAGTTCCAGATATAGATCTTGAGTCAATATCCGTACCTCAGATGATGATCCACAATGAAACATACCAGATATCATCTGAGATGATGGTATCTGGGGAATCCCTGTCAAATGTTCCTGTTCAATTTTCTCTGCCTGGTCTTGTAAAAATAGTCTACGCAAATCTTATTGAAAATAAGCAAACATTTGTTAACATAAGCTATTCAGTGCCAAGCAATATAGTGCCGGGAAATTATTCAGCCGAAATAACTGTGAATCCATACAGAACAATATATGAAAGCAACTATTCAAATGATTATAGATCTTCCAAAGTGCAGATATTTCCTGATACAGATATTGCTGTATCCAAACCCACATTCTCACCTATAGTATTATATTCAAAAGAATACGTTAATTTTACAATTTCTAATTATGGAACTGATCCTGCCAAAAATGTTTATGTATCATTGGAATTACTATTACCAAACAGTACATTAAAAAGCTCATCATGGACTTTAAATGTTTCTGGTAAGTCTTATATGCCAATTTCATTCACATTTGTTCCTACTCAAACAGGGTCTTACAGTGTAATTATTAGGGCCATATATTACTGGGACATTAATCAATCAAATAATTATAATTATAATATCACATCCTCTAAAATCGTATATCAGTTCGTACCATCTGGAACGGGCTTTTTATTGCTTGGCAACATAACATTAGGACTGCCCATGAATATACTTCTTTATTCAAAAATAAATGTTACAGGAATAGTTTCTAGTATGGCACCTCCAGTCACTGTATCATTTTATGATCTTACCAATGGAGTATACATTGGACAAAATCAAACATATTATTCAAATGGATACTTATTTGCAAATATAACTACAAATTATTTCTCTTATGGGCATAAATACCTTGTTGGGCTTGTTTTAACGAATCCATATGAAAATTCAACATATGTTGTTTATGAATATTACAATTTCACTTTATATGTCCCTTCTGTATCATACTTTAGCGATCCTTTACAATCAACATATATGAATGGTACCATAGTTCCAATTTACATTAATTTAACACTTGGAAGTGTACCAATCAATAATTTAAATATAATAATAAATTTCACATCGCTGGGTATAGTACATAAATGGACATTCAATACCACCAGTGCATATGAAAATATATCATTAGTCTACTATTTTAATACATCTCTAGCCAAACTGAATGGAAAGAATATGATTTCAGTTCCATATACCATTTACATAACATATCCTGAAGTTTATCCCTATAATGTTATTCTTTATCAGGGTCAAATAACAATTGTAGAAAAGCCTAACCTTTACATCCAGAATTTTTCTTACAAATCAAATTCATATGTAAAAAGTTTGGATCAAGTACCTTTAGGTACTTATTTCGAAGTTGTAGCAGTAATAGGAAATAATGGTGGTTCAACTGCAAGTGGAAATGCAACCTTGACTCTCATGGATAATAATAATTTAATTCTCTCAAAAAATATATCAAACCTTCTTCCAGGAAATACATTTACAATTTATGATAATATCACTGGTTCTTATGCTGGATCAAACACATTAACATTATTCTTGAACTATTCATCTTTACCTCAGAAATCATCGGGGCCTAGAGTATCTACTTTGAATTTCACCGTTGTTTCGCCTGCAACTGAGGTAATAATGTATTCATCAACGCAGTCCCCTGTGGCTGGGCAAAAACTAACGCTGACGTTTCTTGTTCTAAATATAAATGCTACTCAACAGCAGGGAAGAAATGTTTTTGTTCAGAACATAACGCTAACAATAATAATGAAGGGGAGTTCTTCTTCAGAAACATACACATTGAGCATAGGTACCACGGGATACGGCGTTCTTAATATAATTCCAAAGAATTCAGGATCATATTCAATCCTTGCTGAATATACATACATTGGTCAGTTAAGAAGCCAGGTCGTTTCTTCAATGAATATCCAGGGCCAACCATTCTTCTTGCCAATCTGGTTAATTATAGTAATCATTATCATTATTGTAGTTGTGGGAATATTTGCATATTCCTTCATTAGATTCAAAAAAGTTGAAAAGAATCTGATGGTCTGTGGTAACTGTGGAAGTTTAATACCTGCCGATTCTGATAAATGTCCTGTATGCGGTGTGGTATTTGAAAAGGAGAATGTAAAATGTGGTAACTGTGGTTCATGGATTAAAAAGGATGCAAAGTATTGTCCAGTTTGTGGTACTCTTTATATGGACGAGAAAGATCCAGATTATTCAAAGTATTCACAACTTAGGGAGAATTACTTGCTAGATATACAGAAATTCAAGGAAGAAGCAAAGCGTGATCTTGGAGATAAGTTCACGGATGAGGAATTTTATAGATGGTGGAACAGTAAACCAGAGTTCATCACATTTGAAAAATGGATTGAAAAGAAAGAAGAGGAAAAGAACCCATCTATAGAATGCCCTGTATGCGGTACTCTTAATCCAAAAGGCTCTAAGTTTTGCAAAGTATGCGGATCTCCCTTACCTTCAGATGGTGATGAAAAAAAATAAATTTTTAAACTTTTAAATTCTCTTGAATTCTAGATATGAGCCCTTCTGGATCTTTGTAATACTCTGAAACAACCTTTGCTACATCTCTGTAATTTGATACACCGATCTTCTCCATGTATTCAAGGACCATTTCCCTTCTCTTTACCTCTATTTCCATCCTTCTTGGTGACCAGTTCCTGATTGTACTTATTTTTTCATAAACATAGCTATGGCCACTATAATTAAATGTATCATCACCTGGATTCCATGTGTAAGCATTGTTGGTTACGAGTTCTCCACTTTCAGGGTCAATGGCCACTATTTCTGTAAGGCTCTTTACTCTTCTTGTCATTTTAGGACCTACCTTTACCTGTCCCTGGAGTAGAACAGCATCGAGAGATGTCAATAATGCCCTGGGCAGGTTTATGGGCTCATTTTCCAATCTATGAACAAGTGATTTTACATCATCGGCATGAAATGTTGTATAGCAGGTTTTCCCTGTTGCCATTGCCTGAAAAACAGTATAAGCCTCTCTACCTCTTACCTCACCCACAATAATGTACTGTGGCCTTTGCCTGAGTGCAGAGGTAAGGAGATCAAACATATCTATTTCCCCCGCTCTCTTTCCTGTAACAGGGTTATATTCACCATATCCTTCTCTCACAAGGCCAGGTATCCAGTTTTCCTGGGGCAAATTTAGCTCCCTTGTATCTTCAATACTTACTATTTTAGCCTGAGGCGGAATAAATAGAAGCGTTGCATTTAATGTAGTAGTCTTTCCTGAAGCTGTTCCTCCGGCTATGATCATGCTAATGCCATTCTCTACACCTAACCAGATATAAGCCATCATTTCCCTGGAAAGTGTTTTAAATTTGACAAGATCAAGAGGTGTAAAGGGGTTTGGCTTAAATCTCCTTATTGTGAAAGACGATCCCCTTTTTGTCACATACTTTCCTAGAGTGGCCTGAAGTCTTGAACCATCTGGAAGTGATGCATCCACCATAGGGTTCGCAATAGAAATATGCCTACCGCTTTTTTGGACAATCCAAATAACAAAACTGTCAAGATTTTCATCATTTTCAAATTTCAAGTTCGATCTTAAACTTTCATATTTTCTATGATAGATATAGACTGGAATGTTTGTACCATCACATGAAATATCCTCCACTTCAGGATCAAGCATTGGCACCTGAATAGGTCCATAACCATCAAAATCCCTTTTTAAATAATATACAAATTTAGCCTTTGATTCTTCATTAACTGATTCTCCTGATTTCTCTATAATTTCTTCCATGAGGTCAATGAGATAATTTTCTCTTTCATCATCTGACCCAAAAACCTTGAAATCAATAAGATCTGTTATCTCATTCTTAATCATATTGTACATCTTTTCTTCAGTAATGTTTAACGGAGGTTCTATTATATCGTAAAGATATTCGTTATATAGAGAATTATACAGTATTCTTACATACGAATAATTTTCCTGAATTGGTTCAATTTCTACCTCCTTTAAGTTAGGGTCTGTAATTTCAGGAACTGGAACTTTATATGAAAAACTCTTCAATGCAGAGCTTGCGGGAGCCATTATCTTGAATTGTTTTGTTTCTAAATCTTTGCTAACAATAGGCCTAATGATCTTCAAATACCATACTCCAGGTTTCTTCTGGGCCTCTACCATTTTTCAAACACCTCAGGCAATGCCCATCACCCTTAAAAATATATATCCAGCAATTAAAAGAATGAATGCTAGGAAAAATCCTGCTTCATATTTTCCCTGAGACAGTACACCTGCCAGAATACCGTCACCTACACCATTTATCAATGTTGCAGCAACAAAAAGAAACTCGACCTGTGGAATTAACTGGTATTGAACTGTAACCGGACCACCGACAGATGAGATACCTGCCATTGCACTTCCAGCTTTATACATTTCTGGAAAGAATGACGCAGCAAGTATCAATATAGTAGCTAAAAAAACACCATATGCTATAAACATCACAAAAACATACGTCTGCATTTCAATGACCCTTTCTTTTTCCACCATCTGTGATTCCAGTGCGGCATGTGAAACCATATTAAGTACATCTGCCACATTTCCTCCAGATTCATTAGCCTTTATAATTATTGTAATCATTCTTTCTACAAGAGGTGTTTTAATCCTTTCCTTGAATGATTCAAGTGCCTCATTTACAGGTACTCCCCATTCTATCTGAGCAGCCATCTTTTTAATTTCCTTCGTTAAAGGGCCGTATCTACCACTTGATGCTACTATTATACTTTCAGACAGAGTCATTCCGAATCTTCCTGCCTCCGCAACATCCCTAAGGAAATCAGGTAATCTAGCCTCTATGTTTTTAATCTTTTTTGTTTGAATGTTATAATACAATCCATAAGGACCAAAGTATATTGAAACCCCAACCACAATAAGGTCAAGCGGTTTTAAAATCCAAATGTTTGAATTTTTGATATAATAAATTGCACCTATTAGTACAAGGACAGTTCCAACAGCAATGGAAACATAAAATATAATTTTACCCTTGTTCATGCAACCACCTCACTTGTTGATTTGATTATCCAAGCAAAGAGGATTATCAAAACAGGAAGCATTATAAACACAACAAAATAGAGTAAAATCATTGACACACCTGGTGTAGGTGATATGAGGGCCATTATTGCCACTATTATAATTAAAAACAGGGGGAATGCAACACCTACGGTTACAAAACTTTCTGCAAAAAGAGATATTGTTTCCATGGTTCTTTTCATCTGCAATTTAAGCTCATTTTCATATTCCTCACCTTTGGCTATGAAATATGGTTTCAGTCTTCCTCCTGATGTAGATGTTGTAACTACACCCTGTAAAAATTCAGACCATTTTTGGCTTGGTGATCTTTTTGCACCATCTTTTAGTGCAGTTAAAATATCCTTTCCAAGCAACTCGGTATCCCTAGTGATCCATTCAGCCTCTTTTGCAACTTCGCCGTATTCAGGTCTTTTTGCAAGTTCTTTGAATATCATATCAACGTTTACATCCGCCGAAGCAAGTGCCGATATGAAATTCATTGTAGCTGGTAACTTACCGTCTATTTTCTTACCCCTAGTTTTAGCAATTGAAGCAGGATTTCCTATCATCAAAATATATGCAACAGCGGGTCCTATAATCAATGCCATGAAAACAAAAATAGCTGGTATAACATATCCTATTACTAGTATCAAAAGAAAAAGTATAAGCAATGGAATTGCAATAAGCATGGTAATGAAATAGACATAAGAGATGTATTCTTGTGGCCTTATAAGCATATGCGCCTTTAATAAATCTTCACCAAGTTTTCCCATATTTTTATTTTTTTCGGAATAACGACCAAAAATTCTAAATGCTGTTTTCTGGATGGGTGTAAGTTCTGAATATGTTAATCCAGATCCTTTTGGTAATAATATTTTATATGTCCTATTTATCTCAGGAGTTATTTTGCCACGTTTTAATTTAAAAAGATTCCCAAAGAATGATTCAACCATTTATTTCACCCTTTCCATATTTTCACCTAATATGAACTAAACTGAACATTAATGTAAGCTATTTCAACATTTACCTGATTTACCTGAGTAACAGTAAAATTGAGATAATTAGATATTGGTGGGCTTAGGTTGTAATAACCGAAAAGCTGTGATTGGTTATAATACCATCCTATTAATGACTGTGCATAATTGTAGGAATTAAGGACACTTAAATTTGCATAAATTTTGCCCGAATAAGATATCTTCTGGATACCAAGTAAAGAAATTACAATATTTAGCGTATCAGTACCTGAATAGGAACCTGGTGAGCCCAATATATCATAAATAATAAAATTTAATACAGTACCTGAGCTGGAATTTTTAAGTGAGAAACCTGGACCAACATATACTGTTGATCTATTTTCATTTACATTTTCCCTTATTACTGCACCATTCACAAATATTATTTTTTCTTCTGGATAATAACTGTTAAATATAGTTGTGTCAAAATATCCAGATGAATTCTGATAGAAACTTTTACCATTCTCAATTATTTTTAATGAAACAATTGGATTTGGTGAAGGATTAATTTTCAACATTGAAGGTGTGGAAGGTGCGAAAATGGGAATTCCATTAGCTCCCATTGGTATTGAAACTGTAAATGAATAATTTTCCTCACCTGTAGAAACAAGGAGATCAGTAACTGTTTTGATCTGGGAAAAATCTGAAAGAACCTGGATATCGTGCTGGGCTTCATTGGTTTTCATGTAAACAGGCACATACTGTGTCATAAATGCGGATAAAATAGTAACCGCAAGTAAAAGAGCAAAAAGGGTTCCTATAACAGAAGCAACACCCTTTTCTTTATACAACTTATTCATATCAATATTCAATTGTTTTACCATTATATAAATTTTTGTCATATTTTTAGGAAAAATTCATTATTCAATGGAACATATTCCAAATTATGAAACTAGGACCTTCTATTGTTTCAGCAGATTTGACTTGCCTTGTAAATGTGGTTAAAGAACTCGAAAAAAATGGTATAGATTTTTACCATGTTGATGTGATGGATGGCCATTTTGTTCCTAACATAACCGTAGGTCCAGATTTTGTTAAAAATTTAAGAAAAATAACTCAAAAACCCATAGAGGCACATTTAATGATATCCAGACCCGATATTTATGCTGAAAGATTCATTGAAGCAGGTGCGGATATGATTACCGTACATATTGAAAATGAATTTTATATTGAAGCACTGAAAAAGATTAAAGATGTGAAAAAAGGCATTGCAATAAACCCTGATACAGGTCTTGAAAAAATCTTTCCACTTTTAAATGAAATTGATTTTGTCTTAGTAATGACTGTAAAACCTGGATTTTCAGGCCAAAAATTTATGGGTGAAACAATACCCAAAATAAAAAAATTGAGAGAAATCCAGAAAAATTATAGTTTTGAAATTTCTGTTGATGGTGGTATAAACAGAGAAACTGTGTCAAATATAAAATCATATGTGGATATGATTTGTGCTGCTTCGGGCATATTTTCAGGATCCATTGCTGAAAATATAAAAGCTTTAAAGAATTAATCCCAGGAAATGGGTGAATTGCATTTTGGGCAGAATGGCTGAACAGTTTGTATTTCACTTTCGCACATGGGACAATAATATTTATTGTCCGACTTTATTACACTGTATGATGAGACATTGTTAAGGTATTCCTTTACTGTTTTTATTTTTGTTAAGGGTAAACCTGATTTTTCACTTATATTTTTCATGTCTCCCGCCTTAATTTCCATAATGCTGAAATAACCCGATGCAAACAATTTTTCTGCATCATCTTCATTCAAGGATGGTAATTTTGATAATGCTTTTATTTTGAATTTTTTATACATGGGTGTTATACCTATATCAATGCCCCCTTCAAGTATATCCTCGAAGCTTAATACAAGCATTTCATTTATTCTGTCCGTATAGTTTAAAGAAATAATTTTTAAATTTGACAATAAATCATCAATGTATGGATTTATTAGATTTCTTAGAATATGCGAGTCAGAAATTGATAACTTAATGTAATCATCATATTCCACGTTCAATTTATTTTTCATGAACGATATTCTCCTCTTAAGCTTTTTCACTACAAGAAGTTCTTCCAACTCTTTGTTAGAATTGAAATCAATATAAGCTCTTACATTTGATGTGATCACAGCCTCGTACCCTTCAGGAAGACTCAGGTTAAAATCAACCATACTCGATGTAATTGTGATTAGCTGGCCTTCTACCCCAACACTATAACCCTTTGATTCAATTTCTGATTTTAACTTCTTTGCATCAATCCTTTTTAGAATTAATTCAATAGTATTTGCAAGTGGCTTGTAAATTTCACCAAGCTTATCTCTTTTTAGAACTACCTTATACTGTAAACCTTTCCAGGAATCCGTTATTTCTATATCATTAGTATTTAAAAAATTCTTTAAATCTTTTTTTATGTTAACAAAGATTGGAATAAATCTCATATCTGTCTCAAATATTATTTTGTTTAAAGGTCTTCTCAAATCAATACCATTTTTTATTTTTAATTTTGTTATCTCTTTTCTTATGTAAAATATATCTTTGAGAAGCTTTTCTAGTGTTTCATTTATCATAAACTTTCCTGTTTCTATTTTATTTATTTCATATTTTGTTCTAGTAACAAAATCCATTATGATATTAGGAAAAAATGGATAAGAAATGGAAATTAATTCGGTCATCAAATCAGCATTTATTTTCCCCCCTCTTATTATTTTTAGGTAATCTTTTGAAATTGAAACAATAAGGTCATAATAACCATTTAAAATTGAATTGAGATCCGTTTTTTCTATATTCAATAAAAGATCTTTCTTAAATTTCTCTACCTTTGATAATATGTACTGGTCTATCATTGTTTCTCTTTCATTTAAGCCATGAATTTGTGAATGCTTAATTATATTAATTAAATAATTTTTAAGCTTTTGAACTTTTTTAATATCATTTTCATGCAGTATCCCTTTTTTCTTTATAATAAAAGATAGTCTTAGAATATCCGGTTCTATTTCATCAATATTTATTTTATTTAATTGTACATAATTTATAAATATTTCATTTATGTAATTCATTCTTAATGCAGAGAGAAACATAAACATTAGGTATCTTGTTTTTAAGCTTTTATGGTTTATAAAAATTTTATTCTTTATTGATTGTGTCATTGCAAGAACACCTATTGGTAAAATTGATGGGTCGTATGAGTAATTATTTTTCATCATACCCCCACAGGTGCAGGGTTTTTCCATAGAACCATATTCTATTTTACCACATCTTTCGCATTCGAGTATTGGTATTTTTGGAAAATTTTTAAAATCCTTAGATATTAAAATTTTCTTAGTATGTATAGATTTTTCGAATGCCCTAGGATTATATATTAAATTCAATTCATCCTTATCCACATAGATGCCCTTTGTCCTTTTTTTATTCACTTTTTTACCACAATATTTACAGAATGCCACCTTCCCCTGAAAATCCTCGTGCTCTATGATTTCATAAACCAATTTACTGGCATTCTCCTTAACTATCTTTTCATCATTTTCGCTTATTTCGCCAGACAATAATCTTGTTTTTTCATTCTCACTAACAAAAGGAGAAAATAATTTAAATTCATTTAAAATTTCTTCTCCTGTTCTCTCAATTATCTTTGTCGGGAAAATCAATTCTTTTTCAACAAGTGCCCTAAATATTTCATTCTCTATTATCCATTTTTCATTCCCCTGTTCCTGAATAGTAAACCTGTCATATCTGTTTATGAGTAAGCCCTCTAGATTTAATACAACTTCTTCGTCTCCTTTGTAAATAAAATATGTATTTTCATTTATTTTTATTTTACAGTAAAGTATTCTCCTGTCACCTACTTTAAAATTTACATCCCTATTTGAAAGAGATGTTTTACAATAATCACAATAGTATGTAGACTTTTTTATTATTGAAATCTTATTGCTCTCGTAAAGCTTTTGTATAATTACATCCAGAGCCCATATTGCATTTGGATCTACGGATGAAATTGTTATACCATTTGTAAATTTTTTTAATTTAGATTGCATTTCTGCAAAATTTATGGGCGATTTTCTTAAAATTACTGGCAATATTGGATCTAAAGGTATTACCAATGATCCAGGTATAAGGCTTGTACCATATGCCTGTATACTTTTTTTCGAAGGCATACCATAAATAATTTCTTTTAATCTGTGGAGTAGGTCTGAATGGGATATTGAACACAGATCATCGATTAAGACGGGAACTTTTGATGGTAGCGTTGAATCAATAGTTATCCTTTCACCCATCATATCTATTTAAAAGTAAGATAATATATATTATAAATTTATTCATCAAAAAATTAAATATTCCTTGAATATCTTAGGTATATTATCAAGAATTTCTGATGTATAATATGCATAACTTTTTTCTTCAAATGTTATTTTTCCTGCCATACCGACAATGAAACTTGCCAGAGACGCCGCATGAAATAGATCAATATGCTTTGAAAGCAATCCGGCTACACTTCCAGTAAGTAAGTCTCCAGTTCCCCCTTTTGTCATGCTTGGATGGTGAAAATCCTTGTTTTTCTTGACAAGATCACCATCAGATATAATATCCACCGGTCCTTTCAAAAGTACAGTTGCTTTTATCTTTTTTGCTATGTATTTTACATTTTCTTCACTTGGTTCAAGATTAAAGGTCTGCTTAAATTCCCCTCTATGAGGAGTTATAACTGCAAGTCCTTTCAAATCTGATGATTCATTTATTACAGAAAGTGCATCCGCATCAATGACAATGTTTCTGCCAATATCAAGTGCGTATTCTATAATCCTTCTTGCATTCTCCAAAGCTTCCCTTGATTTTGTTATACCAGGGCCTATTGCCAATGTAATATCCTTTTCTTCAATAATGTTCTTGAGTTCATCATTAAATTCTATAAAATTATATCCACTGCGCCTCAATATCATGTCATGAAAATTTGAAACAAAACAATGAATGCTTTCGGGTGCAAAAAGATATACAAGGTCTATGCCCATTCGCATTGCCCCCTTGGCCATATAAATTGGTGCACCGTAGTATAAATAGCTTCCGCCAATGGCAACAACAATTCCATTTTCACCCTTATGACTTTCATCATTATTTTTTCTATAAACTAAAAAATCACCAGGACCTATGGCCTCTATTACTTCCTTTGGAAAACCAACATCTGCAACTATTATTTTTCCAGAATTTTCCTCTGTCATACCCTCTTTAATAAATTGCATTGTAACTGTAATAGATGGCTTTACGGCTATTTTTGTAGGAAATCCAGATGGAACGTCAACTGAAACAACAAACTTACCTGAATTATTTAAAGATTCTATTACGGATTTGTATGGTTCACGTGGTTCTGAAGCAATTCCAATCCCGAGCATTGCATCAATTATTACATCATAATTAAAATTTAATTCTGTATCAATTTTCAATCCACTTTTCAATGCCTCTTCATATTTCTTCCTGCAAAGAATTGTTTCTGGCATTTTAACAGGAAATGCATGCACCTCAACACCTTTATCCATTAATAATATTGAAGCCGTATAACCATCCCCACCGTTATTCCCGCTTCCAGCTAAAACAAGAACTTTATTTGGATGCAATTTTAAAACTTCATTAAAAACAGCATTCCCTGCATTATCCATTAATTTCTCCATTTCGATACCAAAGAATTCAGCATTTTTATCAATTATCCTAGCATCAATTATCCTGTACATAGTTTATGATATTAAAATTAAATATATTAGTTTATAGTGGGGCTTTGTAGAAATCCTATGAAGGCTCTACTTACCATCATCTGCTCCACAAATTTTAACTGGATCATTGATTGACCTGATAGTTTTTTTGCCCTTCTTCGGGCGGGGATCATTTCAGCCATACTCAACTTCTTCTTTATATGTTTATTGCTGCATTGAGATCCCTGTCTATTTTAAGACCACAATGATCACAGTGTAGGATTGGGACTATGGAAACTATGATCATTTATTATAATCTCCCTTCTTTGTTATTTTCCTTATGCTTTTTATATTCTCAACAAGTATGGCTTCACTCTTATTCTTTGCATTATTTACTATTTCCTTGCCCACTTTATGACATATCTGCTTTGTCCTGGTCTTTGATCTCTTCCTATATTTTGATTCGATTTTTCTACTTATTCTGCGATCATTCCTTTTAAAATGTGAAACTTTTTTTCTGTATTTTTCCTTTATTTTCAATACTTCTGAAAGATCATAAATTTCAATGTGCTTTTCAATACCTACTGTTACATTTTTTATGTTTCTATCAACTTCAACCGTATCTCTGCATTTAGGATCATTCACATCCTTCCCATGTTAATGGAAAGAATTTTTTTTCAGTGAGTGTGAATGAATATACCATCATATTTGATATGTATTTCTTCACATATGAATCTAAGGCAATCTTTTCATATTTTCTACCTTATTTTTCATTTGCCATGGGTATTAGAAGATTTTCTCCTGTTATTTTAAAACCATAATATGTTAATAGGATTAGCTTCTCGGCTCTTTGGCTTCTTTTTTCTTTCCTAATATTTTCCTGTACGATTTAACAAGTGCTTTATTATAGTTTAACGTAAAACTTTTTATACTTTTATTAAATACTTTTATTATGGCTAGAAAAGAAGAAATTTTGATAAATAAAAGTGTGCCTATTGAGGAACTGGAAAAAAGAATAAAATCCATTGAAAAGGATGTAAGAGTTCTAAAGAGATTGTATTTCATTTTGTACAGATACAGAGGATATTCAGTAAATGATGCAACAAAGATGGTAGGAGTAACAAAAATGGTAGGATATTACTGGCAGGATGCATGGAACAATAAAGGTTTTGAAGGCTTAATACCTAATTTTGGTGGAGGCAGGCCGTCAAAATTAACAGAATCACAGAAAGAAGATCTTGTAAAACTATTGAGTAAAAGGAATGATTGGACCACTGGAGAGATACAGAAATTAATAAAAGACAAATTTGGAGTGGATTATAATATTAAGCACGTTCGTAAATTTTTTGGTGTGTTGAGTAATTCTGACAAATAAGTGACATTTTTATGACATATTTATATAGGGCTATTGATTTTTGGGTTT
>JBMFTB010000035.1:0-15838 GCA_049967255.1 Thermoplasmata archaeon | reverse complement strand
GGAGCAGAAAGGGGTATGATATTAACATTTAAAGTCAAACATGACAGAGATTTCTCCATAGAATTAAAGAAAGCCAGACAGGTTGCGGTGTTTGCAATAAAGACTCATACACTTTCCTCCAAAGATGTTAAGCAGTTCGGTTTGAAGAGCATCATCGCAAACCAGATACTGAGAAAGTATTCGAGGAACAAGAAGATAAAGAATGTTATGAGCGTGAAACTGACAATACCTAACCAAGGTATCCATGTGGATAGAGAGAAGCGGGAAATATACATACCTTCCCTGAAGCTAACGCTTCCATACAGCTTCAGAAATGATTTTGAAAAAATCAATCAGATTGAAATAGACGACAAGTACGCTTATGTATCTGCAACCATACCTGACAAACCGTTAATTGAGCCACAGGTATGGTTGGGAATTGACAGGAATGCGACAGAACACATCGCCGTGGTAGCCAATCCACAAACAGGGAAGGTGTGGAAGCTTGGAAAGCGTGCGGAACACATACACAGTAAATACAGGGAAATCAGGAGGAAGCTTCAAAAGGCGAAGAAATACAGGTTGTTGAAGAAGATTAAGAACAGAGAAAACAGGATAATCAGGGATTTGAACCATAAGGTATCAAGGAAGGTTGTGGAGGTAGCTAGAGAGAAAAACGCAGGAATCAAACTAGAAAAACTTGATGGTGTAAGGAATAATAAGAAGCACACCAAGTCCTTTAACTATGGTCTGAACTCATGGTCTTTCCACCAGCTCCAACAATTCATTGAGTACAAGGCAAAGCTTGACGGTATCCCCATAACCTATGTTGAGCCGAGAAACACATCGAAAGAGTGTTCTCGGTGTGGAAGCATAGGGATTAGGGAAGACAAATCATTCAAGTGCCCTTATTGCGGGCACGTTGACCACGCCGATGTCAACGCTTCGTTCAACATAGCGTTACGTCCTCCTTTAGTAGAAGGCGTAGGTCAATTGCATACAGACAGGGATGTATGCAAAGGGAGCACTGATACCCCCAAAGGGGCAACTCTGAGAACGACGGAGACCCCAGAACCTCCGAAGCTTTAGCGAGGAGAGTATGTCAGGTTCGTGAATATTATCAAGATCGTCATTCGTTTCTCTTCTATTGCTATAATTCATTGATATTAAACGTTAAGAAAATTCTTGTTTGAGAAAAATGGATCAAGAAATGAAAGCGAAAATTATTTATAAAATCCTGAACTTGTTGGAATTTGCCATTAATAGAATGTTAATCATTTTGTGATAAATGATAAAAAAGCAAGAATCATTATTTTTGCAATTATAATCCTATTATTTTTATTGTTGGATAATATTATTGCGAAGTTCAGAATAGCATAATGAAAAACGTCCAAAAATGCACCAAAATTTTTAAATAATAATTAAAGCATGAATATCATTGGAGGTTTTTTTATGGAAAAGAAAACGCTTTATGCTGTGATTGCTATAGTTGTAGTGATTATAGTAGTAATCTCAGCAGTGAGTGTAATACTTGTTACGCCTACAAAGACGACCAAGGTTGTGTCAACCCTCACTATTTCTGTTGCCCCCAGCACAACATTCACATCAACAGGGAATTCAATATCAATTACAGCGTTTGTTACAGGAGGCACACCATCCTATATCTTATTTAATTTTGGTGATGGAACCTTCGGCAATGCAAGTTACTCATCATCCATAGGTGGTTATTCAATCTCCCATACATACACATCCCCGGGAAAATACCTTATAACTGCAACAACAACGTACGAAGGATATGAATTTAATAATTATGGAAGCATACCATCAATCACAGTTACGCCCTCAACAATTTCACCATCTTTGGCATCAGAAATAACAATACCTACGGTATTAACAAAGAATCAGATATCCTATGCAAATCAAAGCCTGAATTTTGTAGGATCATATTTGCAGCCACCATCAGCAACAAACTGGACAATTGGATATTATGTCTGGAACTTTGGTGATGGAATAAAGGCTGTTGATCCTGCAATATTCAATTCATCCTCAGGAACATTTATGAGGGATAATGTTACACATTCTTATACCTCTCCTGGCATCTATCCCCTTTCCCTGAGCATTATTACATTTAATTCAAGCAAGTATGTTTCTTCAGTTTATAATGGAAACAGCAATCTTACATATTATCCCACGAGCGATCTAAGCTCGATCATTGCATCAGGTCAATACGAGAATACAACATTTGTAAATACTGTTTTAATATTGGCATCTGGAACTTATGCAAATATTTCAAAAACATCCATACCAGTAACAAACCCAAGTGTGATTACGGCAGCTGAATATGTACCGGGTGGCCCTTATTCATTTGACCCTGACATTGATTATGAAATGGTTGGTTTTGAGGTCATAGCAAATGTTTATGAAACATTGATTGCATATAATGGTTCAAGTGTAACATCATTCGCACCAATAATTGCAAAATATATACCAACAGTCGCAAATGGAGGCATTTCGCCCAATGGTTTAAACTATACATTTTATATCAGGTCCGGACTTAAATTTGCAAATGGTGATCCTCTTACTATTTGGGACGTTTACACATCCTATGTAAGGGCATTGTTATTCATGCTCGGATCGCCGGGAACACCGGATTGGATTCTTGCCCAGGATCTTTTGCCTGGTGGTGGATTCTTACCAGGAGCTGTTTCATATCAAAATATAACAGATGCAATAACGTACGATAATGCAACGCAATCAATAACATTCCATCTACTGAAGCCAGATCCTGCTTTTCTCGATTATATTGCAGACCCGCTTTTTGCAACAATTGATTATAACTGGCTCGTTGCAAACGGTGCAGGAATAACGTTCACGCCACAGGGATTCAGGGCTTACATGAATTTCAGCAATGAGGCAGATTACAATAATTACATCAGATGGCATACAATGGGTTCTGGACCTTACATGATCTCTAACTTTGTTTTGGGCCAGAGTGTTACGCTAGCACCAAACCCATATTTCACACCCATACCAGGTGTACCTGGCTATGATCATAAGGCAAACAATACTGTATACATAGAATGGATAAAGGATCCATCCACAGAATACATGATCCTAGAAAGCGGCGGTGCTGATATTTTTAGTACTCCAGGCCTTTCAGGTCTTCCAATGAACTGGTATCCTGAGGAGGCAAAACTTGCATCCCAGGGAAAAATGGCAATTTATGAATTCCCATCCATGACAACGCTAGGATTTGCATTCAATTATAACATTAATACAACAATGATGAAGGAATTTGGTGCGCAGTTCCATATACCAGCAACGTACTTCCAGAATTTAGATGTTAGAAGGGCATTCGCTTATGCTTTTAATTATACGGATTACATAAATGAGCTTGGTGGAAATGCAGTATATGGTGCAAACTTCTCATTCCACATCACTGGCTGGATACCCTATGGCATGCCAGGGTATTTATCACCACAGCAGTTCCAACAGGCGGGCATTAATGTTCCATACTTCAATTTAACAATGGCAAAACAATACATGCTTGAATCTGGTATGTATAATGAATCAATAAACATCCCCGTGGTTGTATATGCGGGTGATCCCGTTGACTATGCGGCTGCATCAATGTGGGCTCAGGCAATGAGCGAAATAGATCCAAACATACAAATGTCACCTCTTTATACAACATTTGCACAATGGATAGGATATCAGGTGCCGAATGCAAATCCAATGCCCATATATGTTACAACATGGATACCGGATTATCCTTATCCTTCAGATATAGTTGGTGCATTTTACGCTGAAGGAGGGACTTACCCGCTAGGTGCACAGCTGAACCCGCAAACATTCAACATGACAAACGTGAGCGAGGCTGAAGAAATAGCTCTAATGAACAAATATATACAGACAGGTGAGGAGCAGGTGAATGAAACGTTATCAGTTCATTACTATGATCTTGCAGAGGAGATTGCAGTTAACTATACATTTTACGTGTATGGAAGGCAGTTGAACTGGTTCTGGGTCTATTCACCATATCTCCAGGGTGTTCAGTTTGAGGAGAATCCAGTGATCGGTGGTGGAGGTGCAACACTGTTCTATTATTTGTCTAAATAATTTTTTTTTATCTAGTTATCATGAAAGCACCCAATACTGCAATTATGAATACTAAAATTGCTATTAAGCCGATCAAGAGAATGTGACCGAAAAATGATAAATTTTAAAAATCGCATGAAAATAAAAATTCGAAAGGTTAGAATGAAATGTTAATTTTATTTGCTTAATTATTAGCATCCCATCCAAAGCATTGTATAATTATGGCCCTTGTATCTAGCGTCCTTTGTAAGAGAACTGGATGAAAAATTAGGAACAAATATATTCCCTAAAAATCGGAGTTAAGGTTTTAATTTTATTGTTTTAGACATAAGATAAAATCAATCGAGATTTCTAGATCATTTTTTTAGGTATTTGTAATTTTATTATTGAATATTAATGTGAAACACAGAATAACCAAAACTAAAAACGTCCAAAAATGTATCATAATTTTTAAATATAATCTATTCATGAATACCATTGGAGGATTTTTATGGAAAAGAAAAAGCTTTATGCCACTATAGCAATAATATTGGTTATAATAATTGTTATAGCAGCAGTTTCGGTCATTTTATACAAGCCAACAACCACTGTGACACCAACACCCACAGCACCTACCCTTGTATCAGTTACGCCTTCAACACAGTTGGCCACAGTAGGATCAACAATACAATTTGCTGCATCTGTAACGGGTAATGTAACAGCAGTATCGTGGAACTTTGGTGATGGCACAACCGGAACAGGTTTAATGGTGAACCACACATACGTTCAGCCAGGAAAATATTTAGTATTTGCAAATGCAACGGGTGCATCGGGTTATTCGAACAATCTTAATTCACTGATACCTATAACAATTTCCCCTAAAACAATAAATCCAGAAATAGCAAATGAAATGACTGAACCCGTATTGACTTTAAACATTACGTTGAACCCAAAAGCGCCTATTTATTTGATAAATTCCACTGCAGGTTTTCTTGAATCATATCTGGAACCTCCCACAACACCAAATTGGACAATAGGGTATTACGTTATTAATTTTGGTGATGGCTCGAGCACTATTATAAATCCAGTTTACTACAACACAAGCTCAGGGAGCTTTAATTCAAATTATATTTTGCATAAATTCACATCATCTGGTTTCTTTGTTGTAAATTTTACAATTATTACTTATAATGAATCACTGTTTTCAAATGATTTGGTTACAAATAATTCAACATCTCTTCAATATTTACCCTCCACATTTTACAATCAGGTTTTAAGTTCAAATCAGCATTTTAGCATATCCTACATTACAACCATTTACGTATCAACCTCTCAACAGGTAGCAGGATTGAAAAAGGTAATCTCCCAATCAACACAGACTTTAACAGTAGCTGAAGTTCAGCCAGGCGGCCCATATTCGTTTGATCCACCTTTGGATTATGAGGTTGTTGGTATGGAGGTAATAGCAAATGTTTATGAAACTCTTGTTCAATATAACGGTTCATCAGCTTCACAATTATTCCCTATGGTAGCTAGTGAAATACCAACAGTTGCAAATGGTGGTCTTTCTTCCAACTATTTGAATTACACATTTTATATAAGGCAAGGATTGAAATTTTCAAATGGTGATCCTTTAACCGCCTGGGATGCATACATAAGTTTTGTAAGAGCCCTGCTCTTTGTTCAGGGTACTCCGGGAACTCCTGACTGGATTATAGCCCAAGATTTGCTGCCTGGTGGTGGCTGGGCACCAGGGCTATATCAAAATGGTACTGCCCTATATGATAACATTACGAGAGCAATTACATACAATAATGCAACGCAGACAATAACGTTCCATCTGCTTAAGCCTGATCCCGCATTTTTAGATTATGTGGCGGATCCTTTGGGTGGTGCAATAATGGACTGGAACTGGCTAGTTCAGCATGGTGCAGGAATAACATTCACTCCAGCAGGATTCCTAGCATACACAGCCTATGGTGATGAATCAAATTTCAATAATTATATAAGGTATGATACAATGGGTTCAGGGCCGTACATGATTGAAAATTATATTGCCGGGCAATCTGTTCTACTGGCGCCCAATCCATACTACACACCAATTCCAAATGTTCCTGGTTATGATCATGCGGCTAATAACACTATTTACATAGAATGGTTAAAAGACCCAGAAACTGTTTTATTAATGACTGAATCTGGATCTGTAGACATAGTGGAAGGACTTCCAAATTATTATTTCCCAACATTAAATCAATATGCTAATCAGGGTAAACTCGAAATTTCAACATTTCCCACAATAGGAATCTATTACTTTACATTTAACTGGGACATAAATGTAACAATGATGCAAAGTGCATTCGGTGCACAGTATCATATTCCATCCCATTATTTTGCGAATGAAAACGTTAGAAAAGCATTCGCTTATTCATTCAACTATACAGATTATCTGAACAACATATTTGGCAATTCCATCTATGGTGAGCAGTTTGGTTTCAGCTATGCGGGTGTGATACCGAAAGGAATGCCAGGATATATTCCTATTAATGATTTGAAAAACGTACCATATTATAATCTAACTTTAGCCAAAGAATACATGGAAGAGTCTGGACTTTATAATGTAAGTGTAAATATGCCTCTGGTGGTATTTTCAGGAGATCCCATTGACTATGCAGCTGCAGGTATGTGGGCACAGAGTATAGAACAAATGGATCCAAATATTCAAGTTACACCCGAATATGTTCTTGGGAATTTGGTAATGGGCTATATGGTCCCTGGCGAAAATCCGTTGCCCATTTACATGCTTACCTGGTTCCCCGATTATCCATACCCTTCAGATTATATGAACTCTTTACTGCTCCAAGGTGGCTGGAATCCGCTGGGTAATGGATGGAATTCAACAAACTTACAAAACTGGGGATTTAAACAGGAAGCACAGGAATTTCAGAACATGACAAATTTAATCTTAAAAGCGGATAATGAACCGAATGAAACGCTGGCATTACAGTATTTTGACCAGGCAGAGCAACTATCCATTAATCTGACTCTGCTTGTATATACGGTTGACCTGAACGGTATCTGGGTTTATTCACCAAACATTCAGGGCATGTCCTATCAACAAAATCCAATGTATGCTAGTGGCGGTGATTTGATCTTTATTTATATATATAAATAATTTCTTTATTTTATTTTTTTAAGAAGTTTATGGAAATAAAAAATTGTAACAAAAAGCTTATAAGCCTTTTATTTTGATGAAAAATGAAATGAATGAAATTCAGTATCTTCTTAGAGAAGATTGGGAATATCTAATGAGCGACTATATAAGAAGCTATATTGATTTTTCAGAAACAGAGAGCCTTGACTTTTATGAAGGCATAGAATTAATGTTTCCTGTGAATACACAATACTTGAACGTTTTCATTGTCATTGATGCAAGCAATGATTATGAAATCAGGTTCGTGAACGAGTTTCTTGATATTGTTTACGGTATACTCAAATCTTGCAAGACTTTTCCTGGCATGCGCGGAAACCTTATAGCCATAGAGAAGAACATGCTCAGGGCCTACGATCTTTTTGAATATCCTTCCATAGAAAACCTGGGGAATGAATCTTCTATTAAATTCAATGATGTGCTCAGCTGGATTAACACACGTTACGCTGATATTAACATGATGGTCTACTACACTGGCAAACCTAATGGTCTAAACATAGATGAGAATTTTCCAATCATATGGGCATTAACGAACAATAAAGTTGATGTGCCCTTTGGAAAGAAGGTTGTGATCTTTAATACACCATGGGTGGATGTTGCGGATTTAAGCAACCACATGCAGAGGTTCAGGCATTGAATTAATTTTCTTTAAAAACTAAAATATGTCATTATTATGAATCATAAGATCTGGAATAGCAAGACCAAGGCTATTTAATTTGCCGTGAGAGCTAGCTGGGTTCAGAAAAAAACATAAAAATTAACTCAATGCATTTTAATATGGTAAAAATATTCTAGCAATATGTGATGGTGAAAAGACATTAGATCTAATAATTCAGTCTGGAAATAGAATGAAAGAATAAAGGAAGAATAAATATACACTGGCGTATTTCATAGTTTTTGAAAAAAAGGTTTTTTGAAAAAACTGAGGTGAGAAAATGGAAAAGGATGCTTTGCTGGCACAATATCTTGAAAAAAATTATACGAGGGAGTGGGAGAAAAAGAGGCTTTGCATGGTATGCGATAAAGTTCTCAGCGAGGATATACTGGAACATTTTAAAAAATATCATAAGAATATATATAATGATTTAATGAATGAGATTAATCGTATAGAAGATATCATGAAGAATAGCTAAAAATAAAAGAAATAACAATATTGAAGAATCTATGTTAAAGGCATTCATTCTTAATGTTTTGATCTAGAGTTCTGCATTAATGGTATATTAGATCAAAAATAATAATATTGAAAATGTGCAAAATAAAGATTTCAACGCAATTTTTTAAATTGAAATTAAGCAACACTTTTTTATTTTAAGAAACAGGCATTGATTTTTAATTTCATAAAAGATAATATTAACGCAAAACTCTAAATAAAAAGTATTGGAAAAATGGCTAATTTTCAATATATTAAAAGTGCAGGGGGTACCTACTTTTTAAAGAAAAATCCATCACAAATGCCTTTTAATAGATAATAAACTTGCAAGAAAATAACAATAGATTTTAGCTGTCTATTTTCTACATAGTCATTAAAAAAATATTTTTATATTTGGAACTAATAATACTTATTGATGGAGATAAACGAGAATAACTATATGGATTTTCTATACAATTTTGCAAATAATAAATTGAATGAAACATACAAGAAGTACGGTAAAAATTATTTGGTTGATATCGTGAACAAGCTTGACGAGCTCGATTTTATACCGGATGATGCCACACAAGCACAAATGGATCTGTTATTGCTAACAGCATTCATCTATTATTTTAGGGATCCAAAAACTGGGAAAGGAGTTGTTGATGAATTCATTGAAAAATATGAAATGGACGATGATTTAAGGAAAAAATTTAATGGCTTAAAAAATATAAAGCAGGCTGCGTTAACTCTTGAAGAAATAAGAAAAATGGATGATGGGTACATAGGAAAATTTACTGTTTTACCTGGCCATGAGACCATATATGTTGACTTGAATGTAAACAAGACTTATGAATGGATTGGTGAATACATAGGTAATGCAATAATATACGGTTTTGTTTATAAATGGAATGATTATTTCAGGTTTCTGGGCATTATCATCACGGAGGATCTTTATGATGATGAAACAAATGAAGAGGATTTGGGAGATTTCATACTCAGGGATTACATTGAAGCAACGCTCTCAAAGATAGAGAGTAGAATAATAAATGAGAAAATTACTCTTAAAAGTTTCATAAAAAGATACACATTTAATATGATAGACGGGATGTATTTTGCTTTAGGTTTCAAAGAAAAGATGTTGAAAAAGGATAAGATAGAGAGGATTGTTGAAGAGATAACAAAGAACACGGAAAAAATAATCAAAAAGCTGCCAAAGAAGGCGCTTGAAGAACTGAAATTCATTTATGATAACGGGGGAATTGTTAGATATTCAAAATTAAAATCAAAGTACGGGGATGAAAGGGATATTTTCTGGAATGAAAAACACCCTGAAAGCCCCACGGGCATACTCAAGCTTTACGGCCTTATTGTTGTAGGAACAACTGTAAAATCAGGAAGAAGGTATAAAATGGCGGTAATACCTGCAGATGTAAAACCTTCACTGAGCCAGCTACTAGCCAGTTAAAGTTCCTAAGCTTGTTGCCAACACCTATCCCACCCATGAGCTGAGATTATCGAAACGTAGCGATTAACTTGAATGCATTTGAAATTTTATCCTTGCCTGTGCTCATTTTCTACACATCTACACCTTGAACATTTTTGTAATGCATATTTTTGATCTGTTAGGAAATCACACTATCATCTACAATGCATGTTTGAATGCTTTTTCTAATGAAGTGATGCATGGATGGGGTTATTGAAATAAAAAATATTTTTATATTTGAAATATATAAACCATAATTAACTAAAAATTCCTATAACGAAAGGTGGAAAAATGAATGAACCAAAGAAAGTTAAATCCGTATTCCAAATAAGGATATCATTGAAAGGAATTAAGCCTCAAATATGGAGAAGGGTACTTGTTCCAACAGATATTTCTCTTCATCAATTCCATTTAATTATTCAAGTGGCTATGGGCTGGGAAAATTATCATCTTTATAATTTTGAGATAAACGGGCAAGACTTTGGATTACCTGATGATGAGGGATTCTTTGAAGGAATAGATTCAAGAAGTGTAAAATTGGATAGTCTTTTTTCAAAAGGATTTGTTTCTAATATTTCCTATACGTATGATTTCGGTGATAATTGGGAACATAACATCAAAATTGAAAAAATAATACCTCAGGATCCAGACGAGTTTTATCCGAAATGCATTGCTGGAAAAAGGGCCTGTCCTCCAGAAGATTGTGGTGGAGTATATGGATATTACAATCTTTTAGAAATATTATCAGATCCATCCAATGAAGAGTATGAAGAAACGAAAGAATGGGTAGGTGAAGATTTCGATCCTGAAAAATTTGACATAAAAGAGATAAATTCAAAGTTAAAAAACTATGATGCATTTGAATTCCCTTGAATTTTGCATTTTAGAATGGCTAGTGAAAATTACGGATCAAAGATACATTGGTAGAAAGAATTAAGATGTACGTATCTGGCTGAATCTTGAATAAGGAATATATTTTTGCTATTTTATACGTTTTTATCGCTATTGCAAATTTTTTATGTTAAATAAGAGAAAGTTCACGATCAAAATGCAATAAAAAATGCAAAAAAATATTTTTATATCTGATTCTCATGGGAAATAACATAAAATTATGAAAGTTATTTTCAGCAGAGGCACAATAATCATTGATGATATTGAAGGTAATATTCCAGAATTCATCATATTTGATGAAAGGATCAAAGCCTACAGAGCTCCGGCTTTCAGGTACGCTGACATTAAAGATCTTTATCCCTATGCAGATGACAATGTTTTTTCAGATGCAAAATTAAAATTTACACATGCTGAGAAGCTTAGGGAATATCAGAAACGGGCAATAGAATACTGGTCAAAGAACAGGTACAGGGGCGTTGTTGTCCTGCCAACTGCAGCGGGGAAGACGCACATAGGCATTGAAGCAATATCCAGGCTTTCAGTAACAACGCTTGTGGTCGCACCGACGATCGAGCTCATACAACAGTGGCGTGATAAATTATCAAAAGCGTTCAACATGGAAATTGGCCAGCTTGGCGGGAACGTTAAAGAAATCAGGGACATAACTGTAGCCACGTACGATTCAGCCTATTTGATGGCTGAGGATCTTGGGAACAGGTTCAAATTCCTGCTTGTTGACGAGGTACATCATCTTGCAGCCGAAAGGTACATTGAAATTGCAAAAATGTTCGCATCCCCGTACAGGCTCGGGTTAACTGCCACGTATGAGCGCATTGACATGCTCCACGAAAACCTTAAGGATGTGATGGGCGGAAAGATATTCGAGCTTGGGTACGAGGAGATTTCAGAGTTCATTTCCAATTATGAGATTATAAGGATACCCGTAGAACTCGAGCCCGAAGAGGAGGAGGAATATGAGAAGAACAGGCAAATTTTCATTACATATTTGCGCAAGCACAGGATCACGATGAAAGGACCGTGGGACTTTGAAAAATTCATTCTCTCATCATGGAATCCTGAGGGCAGGGAGGCGCTCATTGCCTGGAGGAGGGCAAGGGAAATAGCTTTCAATGCTAGGGTAAAGGTTGATGCTGTCAGGTATGTTCTTTCAAAGCACAGGGGTGAGAAAACACTTATATTTTCCGAGGACACTGCAACGGCATACCTGATATCAAAGGAATTTCTGATCCCGTGCATTACATACCTGACACCCGGACCGGAAAGGAAGCAATACCTTGACATGTTCAGGGATGGGCGTGTGACAGCGCTTGCCACGTCCAGGGTACTGGATGAGGGCATAGATGTCCCCGATGCGACAATTGGCATAGTTCTAAGTGGCTCGGGCAGTACCAGGCAGTTCAGGCAAAGGCTGGGCAGACTGCTTAGGCCCGGTCCTGGAAAGAGGGCAATACTTTACGAGCTAGTTGCCAAAGGCACGGCAGAATACGGTACCTCCAGGAGGAGAAGGAAGGGTGTTCCCAGTTCAGTTGTTAATGGTTAGGCGGAGCAGGAAAGGTCTTGTCAGGTCTGTGTTCCTGAGCGAGGAGCACAGTGATTATTGCTCTTCCATAATTGATCTGTTCAGGAACGCCGTAGGCATGAAAAGGGAGGATATTGAAAAGGAAATTGCCATGCTCGAGCTAAAGTCCCAGAACCCGAAGATCGTAAAGGGGCTCGCATTGCTGATGTTCAGGCTTTCTGTGCTTGAGCCACCATCAAAGCTTGATCCTCAAGAAGTGAGGCAAAAGGTCTTCTCAATTTCCAGGAACCCTGCTGTTTCACCTGAAGAAAGGGATGTGTTACTCAATAAAATTGCATTTGATATGGGCACAAGCATTGATGATTTAAAAAATGCCCTTTATGCGGACAAGGAAAGCGAACAGGTTCTCTTTTCAGTTCCGGATATTTCACCGGAACAGCTTGCTAGAAAATTCAACACTGAGCAAATAGAGACAGTAATGTTAAAGTCCACGGTCCTGAGGATCGATCCTGGAAAGAACAAGTCCAGGTTCATCAGGTTTATCAGACGGTTTGGCCTTTTGTACAGTGATGCTGGGGAGCAGCTGATCGTGAGTGGTCCTCTCTCCATAATGGAACACAGCGAAAGGTATGGCTCGAGTATGGCACTGCTCGTACGCAAGATGCTTTATTACGATGGCTGGTCCCTTGAGGCAACGGTAACGCTAAAGAATGGTAAAGAAAAAAGGGATTATATTTACAGGCTTGATTCTGGAGCTTCTGAATATGCTGAGCATGAAGAAACAGTAAATGTTGATGGTTTTTCAATCCCTGAGGTGCCTCTTAAAATAAATGGTCTGGAACTATATCCTGATTATGCGTTCACTGAAAAGAACGTATACGTGATCATCACAAGATCTAGGTATTTCCAGGAAGATTTTTCCATTGCCAAGAGATTCATTGAATCCGGTTTTAATATTGAGATTATTTGCATCTTAAATAATAAGGAAAAATGCCCGAAAGGTGCATTGTGCTTCAAGGACGAGATTGACTGGAAAAATGTAAGAAGCTACATCCTTGGAAAATATATGGAAAACAATGAAAAAGCTCATGATGAAGCAAATGAGAGCATTGAAGATCTAGCTGGGGTTCTTGATTCATTATACCCTGATTCTGATGCGATGATCTCGTTTCTTGAATCAAAACATCTCGATCCATTAAAAGTTCTTGAAAAGCTTGGTTATAAAATAAGATGGGTAGGCCTGTCCATTATCATTACAAAATAATGATTGTATTCAATAAAATATGGTTAGTTATTTACTGATATAGAGAGCTCAGGTACAGAATCGTTCGCTCATGTTTTTCATATTGTTCTTATCTTCCTCAGAAAAATATTCCATGTTCATTATTTCGCTCAGAAACTCGCAAAGATCAATCTTATCTATTACTTTTGATGATAACGCGTGTTCCAGATGCTCTATTCCGCTCATTTTGTTTTTAGTAAGCAGGATCGCATATATTACGTTCAGTCCCAGGCTATCTGGATGCGCTATTAGATGCGTGCTGCATGTTTCTAGAGCCTTTTCTATCGTGCCCGTACGCTCTAAAAGTACAACCTCTGCAAAATCGACGTTCTGATCATCCGGATATTTTTTGAATGCTTCATCAACAAGCTTTTTTGCCTTGTCTAGTTCATTGAGCCTTATGTAAAAGAAAAATTTGGCAATGTACGATAAACTGCTTGTATCTATTTTTATAGCCCTGTCATACTCCTGTTCCGCATCCTTGTATCTCTGCATTTTTTCAAGAATCTCTGCCTTGTTCAGGTACCATGCCGGCTCTTTCGGATCTTCCGTGATCAAATAGTCGACCTGCTTTAGTGCATCGTCAAAACGTTTCATCTTTTCGTAAATCTCAAATTTTAATTGGTACAGGTCCAGGAAATTTGATGCTTTCTTTATCATAGCATCACAGTATTTCAGTGCCTCATCATATCTTTCCAATTCTTTCAATATAAAGATCCTGTTATAAGCTAGATCTTCGTTGTCCGGATACTTGCTTATAAGCTCATTGGTGAGCTCTAGAGCACTTGCATAATTTTTCATTGTTTTAAAAGCCTCGATCTTTGCCAGCTTGGGTTCTGGGTTATAGGGCATCAATTTTATAGCCTTGTCAAACTCTGCAATCGCATTTTCATATTGTTTGATTATCATGAACACAGATCCCTTTAAGGTATGCACAAATGCGCACAAATCATCATCCGGTTGATATGAAAGGGTTTTGTCATATTCTACCAATGCTTTCTCGTACTCATCATTTAAGTTCAATATTAATGCTTTCTGATAATGATAGTAAAAATCATCATGCTCTAATGATTCGAGAAACTGGTCTGCCTCATCAATCATGCCCAGATCTATTAGCTCAGATATTTTTAAATGCTTCAAATCTAAGTTATCGGGCATAAGCATTATCATGCTATCCAGAAATTTCAATATTGCATCTATATCATCCACATTATGCAATACTTCTTTCCCATAAAGGATTAACGACTCATCATTACTGTTTGCACCATTTATGATCAAGTTATATGCCTCCTGAAACCTGCCGGATAAAATCAGAAGCGTCGCACGTTCTTTGATCACATCTATAACGTCATCTAAATTCTCAAGATTATCAAGCTCCTGCAGTGCAGCGGAATGGTTTTTCAACTTTTTAAGCGTTATGTATCTTCCATGGTGAGCGTCAACATCTTCAGGATTTGCAGCGATTGCAAGATCGTAAAACTTAAGGGCATTCTCATAATCTTTAAACATAGCGAATGCAGTAGCCTTGCCAATGTACCTGAAACTGTTTTTTATGTCCATGTTAATGGCAATGTCGTAGCTTCTTAGCGCTTCTTCTCTATTATTCATTGCTGCGAGTATGTCCCCCTTTTTCTGGTAGAAATCAGGATCTGTATTATCTAAATTAATAGCCAGATTTATTTCGTTTAACGCCTCTTCATAATTGTTCATGTTCTCGAAAACCAATGCTCTCTGAAACCTTATCTCCCCGTTGCGTGGGTACAAACGCACCGCATATTCAGATTCCCTTAATGCGCTGTCATAATCTTCTATAGTGTTATAATACCAAATTTTAAAAATTAGAAGATTAGGATCATTAGGCCTGATCGATTCCAGCTCTTTCAGTTCTTTCTCAACACCCTCATAATCAGCAAGCATCAGCAGTGCCTTGGCCCGGAATAAATGACTTGGAACATCCAAATAATCGAGCGATATAGCCTCGTCAAACTTCTCTATAGCTTTCTCAAGATTACCCCTCTCAAAGAGATCCACCCCTTTTTCAAATGCCTTTTTCTTCTCATGACCCTTATCGTTACGCATGAAACTGCATTGTGTCATAATATTTATTTTTTTTGGGAATGCCAATTTTGCGCTGAAAATATTTAACATAATTATTGGTATGTCTGATCAGTCAGCTACTCCTCGCTAAAGCTTCGGAGCTTGTTGCTGGTCTCCTGCTCCACCCGTGAGCGGAGTTTCATTGAACC
>JBMFTB010000034.1:0-15919 GCA_049967255.1 Thermoplasmata archaeon | reverse complement strand
TCAATGAAACTCCGCTCACGGGTGGAGCAGGAGACCAGCAACAAGCTCCGAAGCTTTAGCTTAGGAGTAGCTGACGAGAGATTCAATCATCCAATTAAAATAAAAGATATAATAAAAATGAATAGTGAAAAAATGAACGTTAATATAACAACAAGAATGGATATTCTTAACCTCTTTATCATCCTTTTTACGTAAATAGATACCTTGTCAATGTAGCCCTTTCCCGCGATTTTTAAAAATAGTTTTGTACCATAAAATCCTATAGAACAATCTTCAATATTATCTATTGCATTTTTCACCGATTCTTCGACAGCCGCCAATATATCTGCAATATTATTTTCATTTCCTATAGGGTTTAAATCCTTTGGATTAATATTAACAATATGATTATCTGTGGAATATACTTCCACATCATCAAATTTATCAGTAATTCTTTCAATAATTTTTTCTCTTAAACCATTTTTCATGTTGTTCCCATCAATTAAAACATAACCTATCCTTTTTTTACCTTCAAAAACAATTGTTTGTATTCCCATAGGGCCTATGCTCTTTGTTTTTATTTCTTTTTTACCTATGCCGCATTTTATAGGTTTAAAATCAAGATTTGCCAACTTTGATTTTAATTCATTCAAAAGTTTTTGGTCAATATCTTCAAGCGCTTTGTAAGATTCATCAAAATTGTTGTGGGCATCTATAACAACAACATTTTTTATTTTTGATGATCTTAATTTCCTCATTATTTTCATTCCAAGCTCAAGTGATACATCATCAAACCCGGAGTTTATAGGTAATAATGTTATAAGGGCAGTATCGCCAAAAACTTGGGCTCTTATAGATATATGATCGTTTATCCTGATTGCGTCAGAAACAGCTGTTTCGTATTTTAAATTTTTTATATTGTTTATTATGCTGTTTGCAATCTTTTCTATATCATCATCACCACTGCAATTTTCATTATGTGTACTGGATGTATGAAAAACAAGAACATTTTTCGTTAATGAACTCAATTTTTTATTTAATCTCCTTGGTAGATCGCTACATCCTACTTCGCCAAATGGTCCAGGGTGTATGTATGGAAATACCATCAGGCCTATAATCTCATTTTCTTTATTCTTTATTGAAATAACATGCAAGGGAACCTCCATCATGGAATACATCTTTGTAAGGAAATTGTTAAGTGAAAGCATTTCTTCTGGCCTCTGGATGGATATGTAGTTTATAAAATAACCAACGTATTTCACAGGATCCAGATCAAATTCATTTTTAAATTCCCTTGAAAGATAAAATAAAAAAAATCTTGATGCAAAAACAAACATTATTGAAGATATGTAGAATGGAATTAAATAAAAATATGATCCTCTTGAAAAAAAATATGATATGGATATTGAAAATACATAAAACATTGACATAAATGAGAGCTTTTTTTCTCCAACCGTAACAAAGGGTTTTAAAAATAGGTACCTTAAAAATGTTGACATTGAAAATGCAAGAAGGAGAGCTACAATAATATTCTTAACAAAAAATATAGAGAGAACAAGGTATGCAAGAAATGAAAAAATAAAAACAATTTCATTCAGCAGTGAAATTCTTACAAATGGAAAATACTGCTTGAAAAACTTAAAAAACATTATGTCAAGAAGTATAAGTATTAAATAAGGTAAAATAAAAAGAGATAAAAAATTTATAATACCAAACCTAGCAAATATTTCATAAATTACCATAATTGCAAATACAGTTCCCATGGATAGGGCAATATTCGGTGACTTGAATAACCTGTTCCTCAGTTCAAGGAAATACTTTTCTTGTTCCATTTATATTTCAGTGAATGAAAATACAATTTTAAACTTTCCCAATCCGTGTATTTTTTAACACGAATAAAAAAATGTTTAAGTAACTGTTAACATTAATTTTAGATTATGAAGGATATAAATGGAATTATAACACCCGCAATCACACCATTCAGGGATGGTAAGATTGACAGGGAGGGTATAAGTGTTTTAATGGATCATCTTCATAGAATAAATGTTTCTGGCATTTTTCCCATGGGTTCCACAGGGGCATCTCCTATAGTTTCCAAAGATGTGCATAAAAAAGTAATAAAGGAATTTTTTGAATTTAAGAAGGAAAATGATGTATTTCTTCCAGGCACAGGAAAAAATAGCATTGAAGAAACATTAGATATTTCAAAATTTTCTGAAGACCTTGGCGCGGATGCACTTGTCATTGTCACACCTTATTACATGAAAATGAAACAGGATTCAATCTATTTTTATTTTGAATCCCTATTGAAAAGAATTGATACACCAATAATTATTTATAATATACCACAGCTTACAGGCAATAGTATTCAACCAGAAACGGTGAAGAAACTTTCTGAAAATTATTCACATGTAATAGGCATAAAGGATTCTAGCGGTGACATGTCATTCTTCCAGGATTATATATTAAGGTCAGATGGTAAATTCAAGGTATTCCAGGGTCAGGACGAGCTACTCCTCTCATCTCTTATCATTGGTGCTTCAGGAGGCGTTTGTGCTACAACAAACTTTACAGGCCTTGCTGTTGATGTAATGAACTCTTTTAAAAATCGTGAAATCGATAGGTCCATCGCCTTTCAGAAAAAATTGAGTATTGTAAAAAATTTCCTCAATGCCAGGACATTCCCACAATCATATTCATATCTTTTTTACAGGCTTATTATGAATATTGACGTTACAGGTACTCCTCCACCGCTTACAGATATGAATGAAAACGAAAAAAATGAAATTTATGAAATGATTAAGGCAATGCTTTGATCACCATTCTATAATACTTTTTATTTCATTTTTTGGTTTTTCATCGAATATCCATGTATCCTCAGGCTTAAACTTGCCTGTTATGATATCATGCATTGAATATTTAATGTTGTACTCGCTCAGGAATTTTGCTGCCTGAATGTAATGGTTCTTTGAACCATCTTCAACACCCGCTATTGAAAGGTTTTTATCCACAATCCTGGTTATGAAAGATCCATTTTCCAATTTCCCCGTACCTGCTGTTCCAAACATAATTATTATGCCATTATAATTTATATATTCTATTGCCTCTGAAAATACATCTGCTGAACCCGCGGCGTCTATTGCAATGTCCATGGTATTTTCCTTAAGAGCTTTTGACCATTCATTTGTAGATGAATCGAAAAAATTAATCCTGTTTTTTTCTATTATATTTAAAACATTTTCTGGAATAGGATGCCTGTTGACAATTGTTACATTAAAGCCTATGCTTTTAAATACAAGAGATGATAGAACACCTTCTGAACCTGTGCCAAATACCCAGGCACCTTTGCAGTTTAATGTTGAATCATCGCAATCCCAGGCAATCCTATTTTTGAAATGGCTAAAAACCTCAACCATTTTCATAACATTTTTTGTAGGTTCAACAAGAGCACCAATTTCACCTATTTCACTATCCACCTTTATCAAGTATTTTTCATCCTCATAAAAATATTCGCGCATAAAACCATCCTTCCCCCTTATGCCCGCTTCAACGAAATCACCATCTATGCAATAATCCTGCCTTCCCATCCTGCATAACATGCAATTGCCAGGCCTTCTCACCATGGGTGCTACAATATCCCCTACCTTGTATTTTGAATTTTCAGGCACTTCAACGACCCTGCCAAGAGCTTCGTGCCCGAGTATAAGTTCATTCCCCTTTTCTGGCCTTACAAATGGTAAGGTATTGCCGACTATTTCCCTGTCAGTTCCGCATATACCGTTATACAAAGTTTTTATCTTTATTTTATTTTCAACCTGAAGAGATACTTCTTTTAATTGAACTCCCCTATTTCCTGGTTTTACAACTAATGCTCTCATTTCACATCATCCCAATCAATGGCAATAACCCTTGCCGGGGACCCATCACCATTTAATATGCGCAGAGGTAATGCTATTACAAACATTACCTTGCCCGCTATTTTTTTCAACTCAATTGAATTCAAATTTTCTATTATTAATGTTTCATTCCCGAGCAGTATCTTGTGTGCAGCAAATTCATGGTTTGATGGATCTTCCACAGATGGAGAATCAATACCTACAAGCTTAACTCCTTTTTTAACAAGTATTTTTGCAGCACTCTCCGTAATAAATGAAAATTTTTCAAATTCTAACATATGGTCCCAGTTCGTATTACTACCCGTGTAAAAGAATACCCTTTCTATTGATACTTTTCTGACAATTTCTTCGTCAATGAAATCTACATCGCTTGCATCTACTATTTGAACTATACCCGAATATGATAAGGGATTCAGCATTTCAACACTTTTTCCTCCAACTATGAAATGTGAGGGAGCATCCACATGAGTGGACGTGTGTGTGCCCATATAAATTTCCTTGACGTTATAACCATCCTTTTCTATATTTTTAACATTCTTTATCAAAGGGATCGGGTCACCCTTGAAATGTACCATATTGCTCTTTATATCATAGGTGAGATCAAATACTTTCATATCATTCACCTGAACGTCCCTTTAACTACCCATGGAGGTTCGTTTTCATCAAAATATTCCATACCCTGTATTTTAAAATCCTCCAATATTTTTTCATTCACCTCTATTCCAAGGCCAGGTTTTGTTGATAATTTATAATATCCATTTTCAATTTCATAACCCGATTTCAAGAATTTAATCTTCCATTCTGGCCATGAATTTTCAAAGCTCTCCTGTATTAAAAAATTTTGAATGTTAACATCCAGCTGTAGGGTTGCAGCAGTCTGTACTGGCCCAAAAGCATTGTGATAGGCAACATCAACACCAAATGTTTCAGCAAGTACAGCAGAATACTTTGCCTCAAGAATACCACCAACATTCGTAACATCAGGTTGAATTACATCCACGAGATCATTCTTTAGATATGGTAAAAATAGATTTTTATTCAAAACCCTTTCACCTAGAGCAATTCTTGCACTTACATTTTTCCTGAATTTCATCAATGATTCAATACTGTCCGGATGGACAGGTTCCTCCATGAATAATGGATCGTATTTTTGTAAAAGTTTACCAGCCTTTATGGCAGAATTTGCATTGAACCTTCCATGGTATTCTATCAGAAGATCAAGCTTTGTTTCACTTTTTAATAATGACAGAATTTCATCTGCATTCCTTAAATGATTTTCATCAATGGTATCGTATTGATTTCCAAAGGGATCAAACTTTATGGCCTTATATCCAAGTTTTTCTATTTCCTTTGCCTTTTTTAAAAATTCATCGGGTCTGATGCAATCAGAATACCAACCGTTCGCATAGGCCTTTACAGTTTCCCTCATATTACCACCCAACAGTTTATAAACGGGTGAACCAAAAATTTTACCTGTAATGTCCCAGGAGGCGATTTCAAATGCACTGAGCGCTGAGGTTGATTCCATAGATACAGGTAAATAAAATGAATGTTTGTAAAATTCTCTTATATTTCTTGAAATTTCAGTAGGATCTTTACCATCAAAAATCCTTGCAACCTCCTTCATTTCTTCATAAACAGGCAATGTCATTAATGTTGTAGGGGCTTCACCATATCCAACATAGCCTTCATTGGTTGTCAACCTCAAGATTAAAATTGTTGAGCTCCATGGTGTGTTCGTTACCTCTTCGCCTAGTTCAAATATTTCTATATTTTTTATTTTTGTCATTTTAACACCTCAAAATATTATTCTTATATCCGTTGCATAAGCATCATTTTCATTTACAATCATCGGATTAATATCCATTTCCTTAATGTTTAAATCTATTACCATTCTTGATATTCTCGTTAGTGCACTAATGACAGATCCAACATTGTAATTCCTTTTTCTCGCGGTTAAAAGATCATACGCCTTGCTCTCCTTTAGCATTTCCAATGCTTCATCCTCAGAAACAGGCGACAGACCATAGCTTATGCTTTTCAGAACCTCAACATAAATGCCACCTGGGCCAACAAGAACTGAAGGACCAAACGCTTGATCATTTAATCCACCAATAAATATTTCCACACCAGAAAGTTGCTTCTGTATGAGTACCCTTGGTGCTTTTGAAATTATTGATTTAAAGGCGTCTTCAACATCTTTTTCTTCAACATTCATTATAACACCACCCATTTCAGTTTTATGAACGGGCTGATCTGTTGACATTTTCATAACAACAGGAAATCCAATTCTTTTTGCTTCCCTTTTAGCATCATCAAGGTTTTTTACAATTGCATAATCTGGAACCCTGATACCATAAATCTCCATCAATTTTATAGATTCATCATCATTAAGTACATTTTTACCTTTAACAAGGTTCTGCGCCTCCAAAATTGGTTCAGCAAATCTTATTTTTTTAACAGGCTGTTTCTTTTCCATAATATGCTTGATGGCCTTAACAGCATCCTCAGGAAAATTAAATGCTGGAATGCTAGCAGAATCAAGCATTCTTAATGCAAGGTCTGAATCAGAGCCCATCACTACACCAACTATACTTTTACCCTTATATTTTATTAGTGCTTTTGCAACTTCTGTACAGCTTACCATTGCAAGAGATTGGACAAGGACAAGCTTTGTACATTCAAGATCCTGAACAATGTCCAGCGCATCCCTGTATCTCTGCCCATTTGCATCACCGGATAGGTCAAGAGGATTCTTTGGTATGCTCTGGGGCGGTAGCATCTTCTTCAGTAAGCTTGATTTTAATTCTGGTATGCTTACCAAATTCAAGGATTGCCTTTCAATTTCATCTGTGGTAAGAACTCCATGCCCACCTGAGTTAGTAATCACTAAAATATCCTCTGAAAATTTCTCATCCGAAAGTATCATCTTTATGAGATTGAGAAAATCATCAAGATTTTCAACAAGAATACCTCCAACCGTTTTTACCGCAGCCCTGAATAATTCAATTGATCCTGCAATACTTCCCGTATGGGTTTTTACAGCTTGAGCACCTGATTTTCCCGTACCTCCTTTTATAAATACAATTGGTTTTTTTTCAATTATATCAGGTACCTCTTTTAGAAAACGTTCACCATCAGCAACACCTTCTATGTATGTAAAAATAGCCCTGGTACTAACATCATTTGCGAGGAATTCAAAAATGTCTATTTCATTTATATCAGTCTGATTACCCATACTAAAGAAATAGCTTAACCCTGTCTTTGTTTTCTGTGCCCAGTTAAGCATATATGCACCCATTCCACCTGACTGCGCAACTATGGCAACATTGCCAACCTTTACATCAGCATATGTGAAAGTAGCATTAAATGCAGGTGTTGTAAAACCCATCGTATTTGGTCCAAGAAATCTGATATCATATTTTTTTGCTATTTCAAGGATTTGTTTTTCAAGATCTGCCCCATGCTCATCCACTTCCCTGAAACCAGACGTGATTATAACTGCAGCCTTTGTACCTATTTCACCAATCTCCTCCATAATGGGTGGTACGCCATCCCTAGGTATGCTTATAATCACAAGATCAACGCTTTCGCCAATATCCTTTAAAGATTTATATGCCTTTAGTCCTTCTATTGAAGAAACCTTATCATTTACAGGAAAAAGCTTACCCTGGTATGTTGCTTTTATATTTCTCAAAATTATATTTCCAATTTTTTCCCTGTCCCTTGATGCACCAACTATTGCAATAGATTTTGGGTTAAACATATTTTCTAACATGCTTATGTTATTAGCGCTTATGTTATATAAAACTTTCCTATTTATATTTTTTATATGTTATATTATAAAAAAAATTGAATTTGAAATAAGGATATTCAATCAAAAAGGTTTATTAGCTACAATTCAGTATTCATCATTATGGTAAGATATCTTCCCATAGGCAATGGAAGAGTACTTGTTAATTTTGATTCTGATTATAGGATAGCGGATTTTTATTATTCAAAGGACCTTTCTGAAAACCATTCTGTTGGCAAACCTTTCAGATTTGGTATCTGCGTTGATAAAAACTTTAAATGGATAGAAAGGGATGCAATAAAAAATGGTGATTATCTTGATCATACAATGATTGGAAACCTTAAAAGTGAATTTTATGGGATATCAATGGAATTCAATAATTTTGTGGATATCTATGAGGATATTTACATCAGAAAAATAACGCTAAAAAATGAAGGTGATGGGGATAAGGATGTGAAATTATTCTTTCACCAGAATTTTTATGTTTACGGAAACAATATTGGTGATACGGTAGGTTATTTTCCTGAATATCAGGGCATGATACATTACAAGGGTAGGAGATATTTTTACATTTCAACCCTTGATGAGCAGAATAGAATTTTCGACCAGTATTCATGTGGTGTTAAGGATTTTGAAGGTCTTGAGGGAACATGGAGAGATGCTGAGGATTGTAGTCTTTCAATGAATCCTATCGCAACAGGTTCTGTAGATTCAGTGATAAGGCATTCTATCACGCTGAAAAAAAATGAATCAATAAATATTTATTATTACATTTTATGCGGTGAAAACCTTGAACAAATAAGTAAATTTCAGGATAAGATAGATTTTAGATTTTTATCAAGGATGGAAACAAGAACGGCTAATTACTGGAGGGTATGGCATGAAAAGGAGGTCATAAAGCTCGAGCCTGATTTTCTTTCATTTTTTAAAAGATCCCTTTTCGTAATAAGAAGCCACATAAATGATATAGGCGGTATTGTTGCATCAAGCGATAGTGATATTTTAAAATCCACAAGGGATGAATATTATTATGTATGGCCAAGGGATGCTTCAATTACAGCATATTCGCTTATTTCCGCTGGTCATTATTCTATAGCCAGGAAATTTTTAGAATTTACAAAAAATGTTATTTCTCCAAATGGATATTATTACCATAAATATAGAATGGATGGAAATCTCGCTAGCAGCTGGATACCTCACATTTATAACAATAGAGAAATAACACCAATACAGGAGGATGAAACATCACTTGTTTTATGGTCAATACACAAATATTTCAAAAAAACAAACGATGTGGAGTTCATTTCAACGCTTTATGATTCTGTAATCCTTAAAGGCTCTAACTTTATTTTAGATTTCAGGGAGGATAACGGTCTTCCAAAAAGTTCTTTTGATGTATGGGAGGAAAGGTATGGCATACATGCATATACCGTTTCCACAACCTATGCCGCCCTAAAAGCCACATCTGAGATTGCAAGGGAATTTGGTGATCTGAATTATGCGAACGAATATGATAAGGCTGCTGAGGAAATGAAGAACGCATTTGAAAAATATTTTTATTCCGATTCAAAGGGGTATTATGCAAGGGCAATCATAAATGATCAGGCGGATTTTACACTTGACAGTGCAGTAATGTCATCTTTTATTTTTGGAATGAAGGACCCAAGGGACAAGAGGGTAGAAAATACCATGAAACACATCATGGAAAGATTATGGGTGAAGACTATAGGTGGTCTTGCTAGGTATGAAAATGACAATTATCAAAGAATAAAGCAGGATTACAATATTGTGGGAAATCCCTGGAATATAACAACGCTTTGGGCTGCACAGTATTATATTATGGTAGGTGATATAAATAAAGCACATGAGCTTATTGACTGGGTTTATAGACATGCACAGCACTCGGGGATACTTTCTGAACAATTAAACCCATATGACGGTTCACCATTATCAGTTTCACCATTGATATGGAGCCATGCAGAAATGATCATTACCCTGATACTTTATGATGATCTTTTGAAAAAGCACAGAAATGGTTCTAACTAGCAAAACGTTTTTAAAAAATCCTCAAAAATGTTTGTGTAATAGATGAATGCGAGATATGGTGAATGGTATGGATTAAAATATTCATGAACTTCCTGATCTGAAAAATGCTTTGTTGACATATAATAAAAATGATCTGATGTCTGGAGCATTCTCCATAATTTAACGTTCTTGTTATTTTTTGCAGATTTCATAATTTCAAAAGCATCCTGCTGAAGCTCGTTCCCGAGCCATGCAGATAAATCCCTTTCTGTATCAGCCCAGGAAATGGTATTTGGTACGGAAATTGCACCTCTTGACTCATTTTCCTTAACAGCATTTTTTATCGTGCTCAGTTGCATATTTCTTAATTGAACCTCCCTTGGCAAGGCTTTAATGAATTCAAATATGCCAGTTTCCTTCCAATTATGCTCTCCAAAAGTTTCATAATCCATAAATAGGTTTATCAGTTCGCCTGGCGTGGATTGAAGCCATCTGGCATATTTATCTGCAAACAATGGGTATTCATTCCATGATCTATTTGAAAACCTGAAGGATATGTCATCGCTCAACCTGTAATTCCTGAGCAATAGGTTCATGCCTGAAATACTGCTGTATTTGTAGTTTGGTGAATATTTTGAAATAATTTCATCCGTTCCTTCCGTTATTATTGTATCATAACCAAGTTCTTTTACAGCCTTTGAAATTTCATCGTTGTATATTAGTTCCGTGTTCCTGAACGTAACAGGTCTTATTCCAAAAATTCTGGAAACATATTCATTATGCTCAAGGACCTGATTTTTAAATTCGTCCAGATCCCACACGGATGAAAGGCTGTGGTAATATGTTTCGTCCATTAATTCACCTAGACCGGATCTGAAATATTCCTTCAATATATCTATTACATCAGAATTTAATTCCAGGAGCTGTTCGAGAAGAACTCCAGATATTGATATTGATGCACTTATACCATTTTCAATAAGTAATCTTGTAGCTGGAATATAGCATTTGCTTATGGCCCTTTCAAGTATTTCCGTGTTCTTTTCATTCCAGAAATATTCATGGTTATGCCCTATTTCACTTCTTCTGTATTCCCTGATCCTTTTTGGCTGATGCATCTGAAAATAAAAAACAATATTCTTCATAAAAAATCACCATAAGTTTCAAATGTCTTTAATGCAGCATTCTCCCAAGTAAATTTCAATGCCTCCATTTGACCTAGCATACCCATTACCTTCCTTAAACTTCCATATTTCAAGAAAGAAATAATGTATTCTGATAACAAATCAGAATCCCAGTAATCAAACTTTAAAGCATTCTTAAGCGCTTCACCAACTCCTGTTGTTTTGCTTATCAATACAGGTGTTCCTGATACCATTGCCTCTAGGACTGTCATTCCAAACGGTTCCGATACTGCAGGCAAAATGAATATGTCACTTTCAGAGTAAAGGCGTTTAGCAACGTGAAATTTAACAAAACCAAGGAAAATTATGTTTTTACCATTGTAATTACCCGCCATGCCCTTCATATTTTCCAATTCTTCTCCTTCACCCGCAACAATGAATTGCACATTCCTGTTTTTATCCAACACCTTTAGCGCAGCTTCAATAAAGAATTTCGGCCCCTTCTGTGATGTGAGTCTGCCAAAATAAAGTATCCTATTCTCTAGCGAATAATTTTTTCTTGTAATATAGTAAGATTCGCTTTCAACACCATTGTAAATTGTTTTAATTTTTTCCTTAGGAATGTTGTAATTTCTTGCTATTATTTCTTTCGTATAATTTGATACAGTAATAATCCTGTCAGCATTCTGAACCCCGTATTTTTCAATATCAATAATTCTCTGCTGTGGATTAAAATTCCCAGATCTGTCAAATTCAGTACTATGTACAGTAACAACTAATGGAATGCTGTGGATTTTTTTAAGTTCAACACCCGCCCTGAATGTAATCCAGTCATGCGCATGTATCAATTTTATTCCATCGAAATTGAAATTTTCTATAAGCATATCGTTATAATTTCTAACTAAATCAAAAAATTCTGTATTGTTATCATAGGGTGATTGAATTTTTGAAATGTTCACCCTAGAAATATTGAATGGATAATGTCCTGCCGGCCTCATTATGTCAGGTATGTATACGGTAATGTCAAGTAACCTTGAAAGCTTTGAGTAAAGATTCATTGTATGTATGCCTAGACCACCAGAAAAATATGGTGGTAATTCCCAGCCTAAAACAGCAATCTTTTTCATTCTCTCATCTTTGGTAAAATATCTTCGTAATACGACCTTAAAAGTTCTGCATAACTCCATGCCTGAATAATGCACCCCTTGGGCTCTTTGGGTTCAAGTCCATCATATATTTCAGGAATATAGGTAAGATTATACAATGGTCTAAAAAACTTGAATAACTTTTTAGCACTTTCACCTGACCTAATTGATGCTGTAATGTAAGGACCTACGAGCCAGGGCCATACTGTCCCATTATGGTATGCAGAGTCCCTTGAATACCAATCACCCTCATATTTTGGTCTGAATTTTGAATCTCTTGGGGATAATGTTCTCAGCCCAAATGGGGTAAGAAGTTCTGAATCAACCAATTTTTTATGTTCCTTAAAATTATTCATAATAGGGAATGGAAGTGAAAATGCAAAAATAAAATTAGGTCTTGTTGAATCATCATCCGGTTCTGACACATCTAATACTTTACCATTCGATATAAATTTATTCTGAAAATTTGATTCTATTGAGGATTTAATTTCAACAACGCCGGGTTCTGTTTTTATGTTTAGTTCCTGATCAAAAAATTCCATTGTGGATAGGGCATTGTACCATAATGCATTTACCTCCACGGGAAGACCAATTCTAGGCGTAAATGCATTACCACCATAATTTGCATCCATCCATGTTAATGGTGCATCCTTTACCCTTACAAAATTGTGATCCAGTTCGAACTTATCATTCCCACCTATATATGCATCGATTATATTTTTCACGTACGTATAAAGCTTTGAAAGATCATCTTTATTTTTTGTGTAAGAGTAGTATTTATAAACAGCGTAAATAAACCACAAAGATGTATCAGCTGTAATATAATCATCCATTTTATAATATTCCTTGGGAATTATACCATTCCTCATGGTTTTTGCATATTTTATTAAAATATTTAAGGCCTCATCATATCTGCCTTTTGTGAGCAGAAGGCCAGGGATAGATATTAAAGCATCTCTGGCCCAGGCCCCAAACCAGTAATATCCTGCAATTATATTATCATGAACAATCACTAGGTTTGATGCATATTCCATGTTCCTAAGTCTTCCATTCACATTGTTCAATCTTTTAAGATAACCTTCTTTCACATCAGTGAAAGATTTTTTGGTTATTTCCATTGCTGAAATTTCAAGTGTAAATTTTTTTACAGGTTTTTCTATTAAAAAATAACCGGGTGTGAAAAGATCCTCCTCATGATTCATACCCCTCTCCTTTTCAACAGGATATTGAAAATTATAATACCAGTCTTCATTCTCAAAAAATTTTCCAGGTGCCAGAATTTTTAATATAATACCATCTGATTCGATTTTAATTATATCCGAAATATCCAATTTAAAGGATTTCAAACCTTTTTTTATCGTTGAATGGTTTGATCTGAATGAAAGCAATGGTGTAAATTTTATCTTTTCAGGTGTTTTTCCATTTATATCATAATTGATGAACACATTATCTTGATTAGGATCAATCACGATAGATTTTTTTATTTTTGTACCATTTATAACATATTCAAAAGTTGGTATTGGAAAAACATTAAATTTTTTAATGTACCTGTAACCTTCAGGATAAATTACGTCAGGATAATAATTTGTATCAAGGTGTATTTCTTCATTATCTAAATAGATATCTTCAAAGATCTTTGATAATAATACCATTCTAACATAATCTTCTGAAATATTTTTAACAAGAATGCCATGGTATGTCCTTATATTTGCAAAACTAACGGTGGATGATGAATAACTACCATTTGCATTTGTAATTATCCATTCCATATTCATTTCTTTTTCATTCATATTTACAAGATAATGTTAATGTTATTTAGTATTTATGTATCATTGTTTCCGCCATCCCATATTTTTATGATATCAAAATTTAAGATATTTATAGAAAAGTTAGATTCCTCCTTATTACTTTTTAAAAACAATTTTTCCTGAAATCTCAATGTATTGTATTCTGTGGTAGGGTATCATGGTTCCATCCTTTAAAAAAATGAATTCAGTACCTGCCTTCTTTATTTTCTGAACAGGTATTTCCTTATATTCAATGCCATTTTTTCTGTCCATGTATATTATTCTTGCATTTTCATGATTCCATATTATTCGGTTCACAATTTCCTGGATGGGATTTTTCTTCATCTTTTCACAATGAAATAGACTATATAAACAAGAACAGATACGCCTAACCAGGAAAGTAAAACACTTTCAACACTGTAAATGCCAAAAAAGTAACCCTTTGAACCTAAAATAAGAACAAGCATCAAAGAACCGAATATTTTTGTGCTAAAAAAGGTAAAAATTTTTTTCAATTTTAATTTAACAACAATGAAACCTGAAGATGTATATGCAAGAAGCATTAAAAAAACAGGAATAGGCATGTCAAGAGATGCAAGCAATACAAAAAAACTCATAGCATTGAAAAGAATGCTTGTGGAAGATATCCTTCTCTCATAAACTATACCGTAATAAATTGTTACTATCGAAGATGCTATGGCAGCTTCGCCAGATGTTAAAAAGTGCATTATAAAAAATTAAAGTTTGGATATGAAATTCTTTAGAACATCCTCTAGATCTGGCTTGCCTATTTCATCAAGATCATATCTTACCCTGACAATAGGTTTTTTAATCTTCATCACTCTTGTTAAATCTATTGGTGTTGCTGAAACAACAATATCTGCTGGCGTACTGTTGATTGTTTTCTCAAGATCCTTTACCTGCTGCTCACCGTAACCCATCGCTGGAAGGTAATTATGAATCTGTTTATACTTGTTGAACGTTTCAATCAATGTACCCACTGCATAAGGCTTTGCATCAACGAGCTCTGCAGCGCCAAATTTCTTGGATGCAAGAACTGCAGCACCATAGCTCATTTCCCCATGCGTGAGTGTTGGTCCATCCTCTATCGCTAGCACCTTTTTACCGCGTATCATTTCTGGATTGTCAATAAAGAATGGTGAGGCTGCGTCAATCACTATTGCATTTGGGTTTACCTCAGCAATATGCTCCCTTATCATGTCTATGCCCTCCTTAGGTGCTGTTTCCTCCTTGTTGATTATAATTACATCTGCCATCCTGAAATTTGCCTCGCCAGGATGGTATTTCATCTCATGACCTGCCCTGTGCGGATCTGCTACAACTATATGCAGATCCGGCCTGTAAAAAGGTATGTCATTGTTCCCGCCATCCCATAAAATAATGTCAGCCTCCTTTTCGGCTTCCCTGAGTATCGATTCATAATCAACACCAGCATATACAACAGTACCGTTTCTGATATGGGGTTCATATTCTTCCCTTTCTTCAATTGTGCATTCATGTTTATCAAGATCCTTAAATGTTTCAAACCTCTGAACTTTCTGTTTGACCAGGTTTCCATAGGGCATAGGATGCCGGATCACAACTACCTTTTTACCCATTTTTTTCAATATCTCTGATACCTTCCTTGTTGTCTGGCTTTTTCCTGAGCCTGTTCTAACTGCACATATGGAAATAACAGGCCTCTTGCTCTTCAGCATTGTTGAATTTGCACCTAAAAACCTAAAATCTGCACCATTTGCAATTGCAATACTTGCCTTGTGCATTACATATTCATGGCTCACATCACTGTACGAAAATACTACCTCATCCGCCTTGAGCTTTTTTATCAACTCTGGCAATTCCTCTTCAGGATAGATTGGTATACCGTCTGGATAAAGTTTGCCAGCAAGCTCTTTGGGGTACTTTCTATTTTCAATATTCGGTATCTGTGTTGCTGTGAATGCAACTACCCTGTAATCCGGGTTGTCCCTATAGTAAACATTAAAGTTATGGAAATCTCTACCAGCCGCTCCCATTATGATTACATTTTTCATTGGTTTCACCCAATATAGTGTAAAGAAATAAATTATATATACATTTGTGAGCTACTCCTCAGCTGAAGCATCGGAGCTTCCTGATTCATAGACCGACCTCTGCCTGTACGGATATATCC
>JBMFTB010000033.1:0-18217 GCA_049967255.1 Thermoplasmata archaeon | reverse complement strand
TTAGATAAAATTAACGCAAAACTCTAGACTTCAAGATATTCCATATTTTCACCACCTCCGAAAGTATTTTATCCAGATCTTCCATATTATTCATGTTTCCTTGACCGTAACCTTGCCAAGGAGGTATCCTTTCCTTTTACACAAACTTATGGACACCTATGTTAAGGGGTCATTACGAATGGCATTAATGAATTAATGCCTTATATATTTTTTAATCGGCGAAACACCTATCCGAGGCTTTAACCCTCATTTTAAATTCTTCCGCCCTTTCCCAATAGATTCCCTCAATCACTATGACGGCACTTTCTGCCATGTCCATAAACGAAGCCATTCTATTAGGTAGGAACAATAATCAATTTCTTCTTTATTAAGTTTGCCAATTCTCAGTGAAAATTTTAAAAATCTACCCACTAATGATTTTAGAATATAATAGATTGTATCTATATAACTAAACTAAAAATAAAAATTTAAAATTTCCTCTACCTTTAACATTTTAATCACTATAAAAATGACCTTACACATAGTTTTAATGATGTAAAATTTATTATTGTTAAAAACATTGCAAAGGCATATGTCAAAGTACTTAATAGGTATTGATATTGGAGGAACATTTACAGATATTGTTATTTTTGATAAGGACAACAATAATTTTAAAGTAATAAAGGTTCCAAGTACACCTGATAAACCTGAAAATGCTGTTATTGAAACATTAAAAAGTTTAGAAATAAAAAGAGAAGATATATTAATTTTAAATCATTCAAGCACTATTGCTACAAATGCTCTACTTACACATTCGATTTTGCCCAAAACTGCATTGATAACTAACAAGGGGTTCAAGGACATACTTGAAATAGGAAGACAGAAAAGAGCAGAAATATATAGCCTCGATTTTTTTAGGCCTGAACCATTGATCCCAAGAAAATATAGGTATACTCTAAAAGGAAGGATTAATGCTAAAGGTTTAGAAATCGAAAAAATAGATGAAAAAGCACTAGAAAAAATTAAAAGATCTTTAAAAAAAGAAAAAATAGAGACTGTAGCTGTTTCGTTATTGAATTCATATATAAACCCTGCTCACGAAATCTTTATTAAAAATTATTTAAAAGAATTTAAAGATAAAATTTTCATCTCCTCTGAGATTGATCCACAATATAGAGAATATGAACGTACAAGTACTACTGTTGTAAATGCAGTACTTTTTCCAATTATTTCATCCTATTTGAATAATTTAAAAGATGGGCTTAATGAACTTGGCATTAAATCACCATTTTACATTATGAATTCAAATGGAGGTTTAAACACAATAAGTTATGCCACAGAAAGACCCATTTCTATAATAGAATCTGGACCTTCAGCTGGAGTAATTGCATCCGCTTTTATGGCAAAGAAATTGAACATTGAAAATTTAATAACATTTGATATGGGTGGTACAACGGCAAAGGCTGGGACTGTAATAAAAAATAGACCTGATATTTCATATGAATTCGAGGCCGCAGGAAAAATTCACAGCGGTAGATCTATAAAGGGGAGTGGATATGTTGTAAGATATCCTTTTATAGATCTAGCTGAGGTTAGTGCAGGTGGTGGAACAATAGCCTGGGTAGATGATGCTAATATGTTAAGGGTAGGCCCAAGAAGTGCTGGAGCTATTCCTGGTCCAGCGGCCTACGACAAAGGAGGGGAAAATCCAACAGTATCAGATGCGAATATTATTTTAGGAAGGTTAAACCAGAATTTCCTTTTAGGTGGAAAAATGAAAATATATCCAGAGCTTTCAAAAAAAGCAATTGATGAAAAGATAGGGAAAATACTTAAAATGAAAACAGATGAGATAGCGAATGGCATTATAAGGATCATAAACAATTCAATGGCAAAGGCAATTTCAATAGTAAGTATTGAAAGAGGAAGAGACCCGAGAGATTTTTCAATGATTGCCTTCGGAGGCGCTGGCCCTGTTCATGCTTGTGATATTGCAGATGAAATGAACATTGGTGAAATTATAATCCCCGAACATCCTGGCCTATTTTCAGCATATGGCCTTTTGACCGTTGACATAACAAGGATATTTAACTCAAGTGTTTTTGAAAAGGACATATATGATGTATTTTCCAATCTGAAGAAGATGGCAATAGAATCAATGAAAAAGGAGAATTTTCAACATATAAAATTAAAGAATTACATTGATGTGAGATATGCTGGTCAATCGTTTGAAATAACACTGGAATATAAAAAAGGCATGAATGTTAAGGATACATTTGATTTTGAACATAAAAAGATATATGGTTTTAGCTCAGATGATCCCGTTGAGATTGTAAATGCAAAAATTTTAGCAAGCGCTAAAATTCCAAAAATAGATTTTCCTAAGGTAAAGAAAAAATATAAGGAAATAGAAAAAAATTACAGGGATGTTTATTTTTCTGACAATTATATAAAAACAGAAGTTTTCTATCGCGAAAATCTTTATCCTGGTGATTCTGGTAAGGGCCCTGCAATCATTGAAGGGTATGATTCAACAATTGTTGTTAACTGGAACTGGAAATGGGAAACTGACGAATATTTGAACATAATATTGAGGAGATAGAAAAATGGATCAATTTACATTAGAGATTATAAGAAATTCTCTCTTTTATGCAAGTGAAGAAATGGGTATGGCATTAAGGAATTCCGCATACTCTCCAAATATAAAAGAAAGAATGGATCACTCTGCTGCAATTTTTGATGAAAATGGATATTTAATTGCACAGGCGGAACACATACCTGTACACCTTGGTTCACTACCCTGGGGATTGAAAAATTCGATAGAGTACCTAGAAAGGGAAGGAATGAATATGGAAGAAGGTAGTATGTTCCTTGTAAACAATCCATATATTTCAGGCACACATCTGAATGATATTACAGTTTTCAGACCCATATTCTATTCAAACAAACTTATTGCTTTTGCTGCGAACAAGGCACATCATTCAGATATTGGTGGAAAGGTTCCAGGTAGTATTTCAGTAGATGCCAAATCTATTTTTGAAGAGGGGATAATAATAAATCCTGTTATTCTTTTGAAAAATAACGAGTTCATTAACGATGTTATATCATTTATTTCCGCAAACTCAAGAAATCCTTATGAAAGAAAGGGTGACTTAAGGGCACAGGTAGCAGCAAATCTTACGGGTGAAAAAAGAGTCATTGAACTGATAAAAAAGTACGGATTGGAAACCTTTAGAGAATCTAATTCATTTGCATTTTCATATGCAGAAAACCTGTCTAAAAAGAGAATTGGGACAATGAAAAAGGGAAATTATAAAGCGATTGATTACCTTGAGCACCCCAATGGTAAAAATATAAAGCTTCAGGTCCGATTAGAAATATTAGAAAAAAGAATAAATGTAGATTACGAAGGAACGGATAGGCAGGTAGATATGCCTTTAAATGCTGTTTTTGGGGTCACAATATCAGGTGTTTATTATGCATTCAGAACACTAATGGGTGAAGATATTCCTCTGAATCAAGGTGCTTTAAATGTCTTTAACATAAAAGCGCCAAATGGCATTATTCTTAATCCAATATTCCCTGCTCCAGTTGCAGGGGGCAATGTGGAAACAAGTCAGAGAAATGTGGATTTAATATATCTTGCAATGTCTAAAATCTTGCCTGAAAAAGTACCAGCTGCAGCAGGTGGATCAATGAACAACGTAATGATCGGCGGTATTTTAAATGGTAAATCATGGGCGTTTTATGAAACCATTGGTGTTGGTCTTGGTGCAAAGAAGGGAAAGGATGGTGTTGATGGTATTCAATCAAATATGACAAACACCATGAATACACCAATTGAAGAAATAGAAAGAAATTTTCCAATTATAATAAAAAAATATGAATTTAGAAGGGATAGTTCTGGTGCTGGTGAGTTCAGAGGTGGCTCAGGCATTATAAGGGAATATGAGATACAATGCAACAATGTTATTTTTACGTTTCTTTCTGACAGAGGTAAAATCAAGCCATGGGGTTTATTTGGTGGATTGAGCGGAGAAAATACAAAAGTTATAGCAAAAAAAGATGGAAAAATAAAATATGAAAATGTAAAATTTTCAATTAATTTGAATGAAGGAGATATTGTTAAAATAATGACTGCCGGTGGAGGCGGGTATGGTTCTCCAAAAAAAAGATTAAAAGAAAGGATAATAAAGGATTTGGAAAATGGAATTATTTCAAAAAAATATAAGGATAAATTTTATTAAGACAATCATTGAACTGGAGGATATGGTGGTTGTGCAGGTGGTACAGGAGGAGGAACAAAAATATTGTACCTAGACTTGAATTCATCAATTCCCGTATATGCGGAATGATAACCTATAAGCTGTAATATGTAAGCAATAATTATAATAACAATCGGCACTGCCAACGCCCCTAATAAAACAGTCAATGATTGTGTAGTTAAACCAGAAGATAAAGTAGGTGCTATTGCCGAAATTGATAAGAATAATAAAATTGGAAGAAGGACAATTGAAATAATATTCACAACCAGGGAATAAAGAAGATAATTGCCTGCACTGTGAAGTTTTCTAACTTGCAGATCTTCTGAAAGAAATTTGAGTGATTTTATTACTTTTATGTATGCCACTAAGTATATTATTATGTATATTATTCCCATTATACCAACAGCACCTAAAAGAATTAATAAATTGGATCCATAGGAAGATGGTAAAGGTGTTGTTGTTATGGCCACTGTTGAATAAAGTAAAATTACAGCAACTATATCCACAGCGATGACAAGTAAACCAAATATTATTGATACAAGTAACCAGTTTCTTGTACTTCTGTAATAACCTGCATTCCTTAATGATGTTTTTGAAATCTTTCCAAAACCTATAATGAGAAGGATAAAGCCTATAAAAACTATTATTGCACCTATAAAATTAATTATAGGTATAATTGAAAGTATTGATCCGATGAATAGCCAGAAAAATGCGCTTCTTAAAGAATCTAGGTTATAGAGCAAATTATCACTAGGTGGGATATTCACAGAAGGAATGTTTTGCTGAAAAGGCTGAGCTGTTTGACCGAGGTTAGATTGTTGATCAAAATTATATCCACATCTAACACAAAAATGTGCACTGTCTTCATTAGGAGTTCCACAAACTGGACAAAATTTTGTCATTTTCTCTACCCATCAGTTATTATTTATTAACTATATAAAATTTTTTTAAAAAAATTAATAAAATTTATATCAGTTCAATTCATAAATTTTTTATGGGATTTACTCAAAAAAGTAAAATAAAAAGGTATAAGGAAAGGGCTTCCTATAATGAAAATGATCTAAATTACATTCTTTCTAAAACACTTTACTGCAATGTTTCTTTCTGTGAAGATGGTCAGCCAATAATAATCCCCATGAATTTTGTTTATTTTGAAAAAGAAATTTATGTTCATGGATCCCCAAAAAGCAGATTAATTAAGGAATTATCAGAAGGGAAAAATATTGCTTTAAGTTTTGTATATATTGAAAATATTGCAAAATCAAAATCTCTATGTAATTATTCAATGGATTATGCTTCTGCAGTAGTTTTTGGTTATTCTTCAGCCGTATTGAATAAAAATATAAAAATGAAAATTCTCATAGAACTTGGTAAAAAAGTCGATCCTGAAGGATACAAAAATGCTATTCCTCCAGGAGAAAATGAAATTGATAATGTTGCTGTGGTACGTGTAGATATTAAAGAATTTTCTTTAAAATCAAGAATAGGATTTAAATTTTGATGGGAAAACATTTAAATATGAATTTTTTCATATTATTTTTATGAAATGGAGATGGGTGGCTATACTTTTAGTATTGCTTTTAATATTTTCTTATGTTTCAATGAACTTTAATATTCTTAATCCCGCAAATGGAGCATATCAAACAATTAGCTATGCAAACTATACATCAGGGAATTTCAATGTACCAGGTTTGTATGCAAATGTTGAGGTTGTAATGGATAATTCAGGTCTTGCTCATATTTATGCAAAAAATGATCATGATTTATTTTTAGCTCAAGGATATTTTATGGCTAGCAATAGGCTTTTCCAGATGGAGATACAATCTTTAGCTGCATCTGGAAATCTGAGTTCATGGATAGGTCAAAGTGGAATACCATCTGACCAGGCAATGAGATTGATAGGTCTACCAGAGCAGGCAACAATGCTTATGAATAGTTATGAAAAAAATTATCCGGACTATTACAAGGATGTAGTTTCTTTTAGTCAGGGTGTTAATGATTTTATTAATACATCCAAAGTTCCCTTAAACTTCAAGCTCCTTGGTGTTCAACCATTTTATTGGTCACCATTTTACACACTTATTTGGGAGGAATATATGACATGGATGCTTACAACTGGAGCATACGAACCTCTTGAATCCGCTCTCTTTTTTAACACATTTGGTTATGCAAATACAACATTAATCTGGCCATACTATCCATATTTTACTGAAAACATAACAATGGTTCCAGGTGATGGTACGGTAGATGGATATAACTTAACAGATCAGGGTATTTCTCAGTATTATCTATGGTCATTGAATTGGTATGATCAATGGGCAACTGGAATTAATACCACACTTCTGAAAAATTTGACCTCTCTTATAAAATATGCAATTAACAATATTTCAGACCCATTAATACTTCCTGAACCAAGATTTCTAGAAAATAGCATAGGAAGCAATAGCTGGATTGTTACTTCTAATTATTCATCATCTGGATATCCAATGCTTGCGAATGATCCGCACCTGAATTTATTTGCACCATCAGTGTGGATACCCATGCAGTTAAGCGATCCTGATTTCAATGTTACTGGTTGGGCTCTTGCCGGAATTCCTGGGATACTGATAGGGCATACGAATAGAACAGCATGGGGATTAACAACACCTGAGGGTAATTCAGCAAATGATTATCTTGAAATTTTGAAAGGAAATAATTATCTTTTTGATGGATCCTGGCATAGAATGACAGTTCTCAATTATACTCTTTTAGGAAAGACATATTCGATTTATTATACTAATAATGGTCCTCTGATTGCAAAGTATGAAAATTATGGCATTAGCCTTAACTGGGTAGCGTCAAAACCGGGCTATATTTTAATAGCTGAATTAAAACTAGATCAATCACAAAATTACTCAGATATGCTTGATGCATTAAAATATTGGTCCTATCCACCTCAGAATTTTGCCCTTGTTTCGCTGAATTCTGCAGGGTATATAACAGCAGGTCTCTATCCACTGATAAATGAAACTCTTCCTGATGGACAGTATTTACAGGTGATAGGATCTAGATCATTGCTTAATGGTTCTATGTTAGAATACCAGTATTCAGGATATGTCCCGTATAAATATTTACCACAAGATAAAAATCCTGAGAGGGGATATATGTTTGCTCCTAACCAGCCAACAGTAGGTAAAAATTATCCATTTCCTTTTATAGGAGGTTTCTGGGCATCAGGTGGCAGAGCAGAATCTATAAATGCTTTTTTAAAGGATCATCCAGGTATGGGCATTGAAAATATGATTCAACTTCAATCAAACGTATCGGATTACTGGGCATCAATGCTTAAACCGTACATTATTAATGCAATAAAAGGAATGTATATGAATGAAACGGAAAAAACTGCTTTTAATTATTTACAGGATTGGAATGACACAGCCTATATAAGCAGCATTGGTATTACAATTTATTGGTATACCCTATCAGAGATATATAACCTCAGCATTAACAGAATTCTGAATTTTTATGGTTTAGGAGGAATTCAGGAACCATTTGAAAGCACAATTATTTACATTTTGGAGCATAATCAATCATCTCCCTGGCTAAATGGCAATTTTACAAACATTGCAAGGAAATCATTTTCTTATGCAATAGGTTTTTTATATTCAAAGCTAGGTAGCAATGTTTCATCTTGGTTCTGGGGAAAGGTGCACATGGTGGAGATTTCCAGTATTCTTGGCATCCCAGCATTATCAATAGGGCCTATTCCATTTTATGGGGATGATCACACAGTAAGTGTTGGTGCTGTGCCATTTAACATACAGATTCCAGAACCAAATGTTACAGTTAGTTCTTCTTTAAGGGAAATTGCAATTCCTGGTAATGGCACATTCTTGGGTGTTTTTCCCGGAGGACCAAGTGAGAATGTTTTAAGCTATTATTTCTCAAACCAGGTACCATACTGGCTTGATCATAAATATTACAATATGAATAAGTGGATATCAGAGGTGAACTGGACATATGAATAAAATAATCTACATCGCGTTATCAATAATCCTTGCATATGTTTTCATTTTTATGTTACCATTTGCATGGTCTGCCATTTTTGCTGCAATACCTTTACTTGTCTTAAAACCAAAAAATTCATTCATAGCAGGTTTCCTTATAGGGATAATTGCACCATTAAGCATATACATCATCTACCCTATTAATTATGTTCTAGAACTTTCAAATATCTTAGGAAACATAGTCAGTTTTCCTGCATTTATTATAGTGATAATATTTCCATTGATGTATGGCATCATAATGGCAATTTCAGCAGCAATATGGTCTGGATTATACGATAAAATTAAAAAATAATTAAAAAAATTTATTCATTAGTAATTTTTACTTTTTCTCATGGAATATAAAATACTTACAGACATTTATCAGATGATAGAAAATACTTCAAAAAGGCTTGAAATGACTGATTATCTTGTTGATTTACTTAAAAAAACTGAAAAAAATGTTCTTGATAAGGTAGTATATCTAACACAGGGTAAAATATACCCGGATTTCATTGGTATTGAGCTGGGCATGGCTGATAAGTTGGCAATAAAAGCAATATCCCAGGCTTATGGTGTCACGCAGAACAAGGTTGAAGAAATTTACATAAAAACAGGGGATCTTGGAATGGCTGCGGAAGAATTTGCAGGTAAGAAAAAACAAAAAACTCTTTTTACATTTGAGCAGGAAGAGTCATTAACTATTGAAAAAGTATACGAAAATTTTGTTAAAATTGCTGAATCAACTGGAGAAAAAAGCCAGGAAAAGAAAATAATTTTTCTTGAAGAGTTGCTTAACAAGGCGAATCCTGTTGAAGCTAGGTACATTGTTAGAACAGTTTCAGGAAAATTAAGGCTTGGGATTGCAGATGCAACCATTTTAGATGCAATGGCTATTGCATTCAGTGAAAGCAAGGAGAATAGAATTTACGTAGAAAGGGCGTATAATATTCACCCTGATTTAGGATACATTGCAAAAAAGCTTGCATCGGATGGTATTGAGAGCATAAAAAACATAAGGGTCACTCCAGGCATACCTGTCAGATCAATGCTTGCTGAGCGCCTTCCTACACTTGATGAAATACTTGAAAAAATGGGTGGGAAATGCGCATTTGAATACAAATATGACGGTTTAAGGATTCAAAGCCATATAACAAAAGATAAAAAGTTCATTTTTTCTAGGAGACTTGAAAATCTGACAAATCAGTTTCCTGACATCATTCGGTCTCTAGCTGATGCAATCGGAAATAATGAAGTAATATTGGATGGTGAAGGTGTTCCAGTAAATGTTGAAACTGGTGAACTACTACCATTTCAGGCAGTTTCACACAGGAGAGGAAGAAAATATGACGTGGAAAAGGCCATAGAGGAAATACCTGTTGTGCTATTTCTTTTTGATATAATCTATTTGAATGGAGATGATCTTACTGATCGGCCTTACCCTGAAAGAAGAAAAATTCTCGAATCCATAGTTCATGAAACTGAAAGGGTAAAGCTTGCAACAAGGATAATTTCGGATAATAAGGATGAAATAAAAATATTCTTTGAAAAAGCAATTGAAAGTGGATGTGAAGGTCTTGTAGCTAAGAGTATAGGTTATGATTCCATTTATAGGGCTGGAGCTAGGGAATTCCTATGGATAAAATTCAAAAGAGATTATCAGGCTGAGCTTTCAGATACACTAGATCTTGTTATTGTTGGTGCTTTTGCAGGTCACGGTTCAAGAACAGGTACATATGGGGCACTTTTAATGGCAGCATACGATGATGAAAAAGATGTGTTTGTGACCGTATGCAAACTTGGCACAGGTTTTACAGAAGATCAGCTTAACCAGTTCCCAAAGATTCTCCGGGAATATTTAATTCCGCATAAGCATCCAAGAGTAAGTTCAAACATTGAAGCGGATTACTGGTTTGAGCCATATATTGTGCTTGAAATTATAGGTGCAGAGTTAACACTTAGTCCTTCACATACATGTTGTATGGATACTGTTGAAAAAGGATCTGGAATTTCTATAAGGTTCCCAAGGTTCACAGGAAAAATAAGAACAGATAAAAAGCCAGATGAGGCGACAACTGCAAAGGAAATACTCGAACTATACAGGAGTCAGAAGAAAAAACTGGTTACTGAATAATTCAAAGATAGATTATTTCCTCCTCTTCCAGATATGTTCTATAATATTTGCATTTCAAGTTCTTACCATCGCAATTAAATGTGGCAAGTTTTTTGCAATATCCATCCCTGTAATATGCACATAGTCCTTCAGGCACAGGAAATTTACCATAAAATTTGCATTTTTCACCTATGCATTTGAAACCCCTGTAAAGACCATGGCAAATGCCATTTTCATCCTCAAATGCACATCTCATTGAATGAATTATAGAGATTGGGTTTAAAAATTTATTCAGAAAATGTTTAAATAATTGAATTATTATCAAAATATTATGCAGAAAGGATCCCTAGGGAAAGTTATCTTAATCATTGGATTTTTAGTACTTACATCATGGTACATCTTTTTTTCAATTTACATGATTAAGTATCCCCTACTTGCAGTGAAATTGGTAAACAATATATTTTTCTGGTTAATTTTTATTTTATCTATAGTCATTCTTTTTATTGCGGTAATCATAATGAGAAGAGTAAGAAAAGATGCAATTGGAAAAGTTTTCAAAATTGAGAAGGTCTATAAGAATAACATTGGTTCTATAAGACATCTCGGCCTTAAAGCATACGTTATCTGTCCTGACACATTAAAATCAGGCGATTATGTAAAAATTACAGGAGTAAATTATGTTAGTACCGGGAGAGCCAATTCACAAATCCTTGTGGCAAAAAAACTGGATATAAATGATCCGGAATATCCAATTTCTTAAGCAAAATTATTTTTAATAAGTAAGTACTTAAACCTACCATATGTTTGAATTTCAAAGACTAAAAAAGGGCATTTCAAACGCACTGGAACTGTCTATCAAAGATAGATTTCAAATTGTTCAAAAAGTTGAGCTTGAAATACCTCCAGAGAACATGGGTGATTTAGCCTTTCCAATGTTTGATCTTTTAAAATCTCTTAAAAAATCACCTGAAGAAGTTGGTAATATTTTAATGGAATCTTTAAAACTTCCATATGTTAAGGCTATGAAATTATCAGGTCCATACTTAAATTTTTATATTGATTTTTTGCCACTTTCAGATGATTTCATAAATGACATATTGAAAAATGGAGTGGAAGCTTTAACATTCCCGTACAAAAATAAAAAGATTGTTCTTGAACACACTAGTGCGAACCCAACAGGACCCCTGCATGTTGGCAGAGGAAGAAATCCCATTATCGGTGATACATTGAGAAGGCTTCTGAAAAAATATGGATATGATGTTGAAACGCACTACTTTGTTAACGATGCTGGCAGACAAAGCGCAATTCTTGTTTATGGTGTTGAGAATCTAAAAATGGATATGGATAAGAAAAAGCTAGACCATGCGCTTGTATCATTCTACCAGAAAGCAAATGAACTACTTGAAAAAGATCCAGAAGTTGCAAAAAAAATAGAACAAATTATGATGCAGGTAGAAACTGGTGATAAAGAAAGGATAATAAAAAATAGAGAAATACTTAGCCAGGTTCTTGATGGTATAAAAGAAACATTAAAATTATTAAAAGTGGAATTTGATCTATTTTACTGGGAAACTGATCTGATTTTAAATGGAAATGTTAAAAATGTTATTGAAATGCTTAAAGAAGAATTAAAAGAGGAAAATGGAGCATATTATATTGAGGTAGAAAAGGACGATAAAAAGGAAAAAGTTTTTCTCATCAGGAAGGATGGAACATCACTTTATTTTACAAGGGATATTGCATACCATTTGTGGAAATCAGAAAAAGGTGATATGATAATAAATGTACTTGGAGAGGATCACAAGCCCCATGCAGAACTGCTTGAAAATGTTTTAAAAAAGTTGAAAAAAGATATAAAAATTAAAAATGTTTTTTATTCCTTTGTAAGCCTTCCTGAAGGCAGAATGAGTACTAGAAAAGGAAGGGTTGTTTATCTTGATGACCTACTAGATGAATCGAAGGAAAAGGCCAGAGAAGAAATACTAAAAAGAAGGGAAAACATTGTTGGTAGATCTTTGGATGAACTTTCCCAAAAGATTGGATATGGAGCTGTTAGATACAATATTTTAAAAATACAGAGCGAAAAGCAACTTGTTTTCAAATGGAGCGATGCATTGAACTTTGAAGGCGATTCTTCACCATTTCTCCAATACGCCTATGCAAGAGCATCTAGCATTCTTAAAAAGCAACCCTGGTCAGGAATGTATAAATCATCCCTAATCAAAGAAAAATCTGAGTTCTCTTTGATAAAGCATTTTTTAAATTATCCTGAAATAATTGAATATTCAGCGGAACAATTGAAGCCATATAGAATCGCAAAATACGCATTTGATCTAGCATCATCATTCAACATCTTTTATACTGAATGTCCAGTTCTCAAAGAAGAGGAAGAAGTAATGGAAAACAGGCTTGCACTAGTTCATACATTTAAGATAATTATGGGTGATATTCTAGATATCATGGGGATAGATCATCCTGAGGAAATTTAAAGTGATATCACTTTATACATTTTCATTCTACCATATCCAGTAATCACTTTATAATATCCAGTGAACTTTTTTTCAAGTGCTTGGTCTCCAATATCAATGATCAGATTTTTTATTCCTGAAAGTTTTGAAGGAGTTGCAAGAATCATAATATCTTCTTTTCTAATCTTTTCAAGAATCCTTTCTGTTATCTGCAGATTCCCTCTACCGAGGATAAATCCCTGGTTGCCAATGGGTGTTAGGACTATTCTTATTTTATTAAATTTATCAAGAAGTTCAAGAATTGATTTCTCATTCAGATCATTTGCTATGATTTTGCCCTTGTACAAAGCATCAAAACCCAGCAATGTACCATTGAGATTGAGTAATTCAGTAATTTTTTTAACCGTGGTACCAGGACCGAGTAAATAAAGAGCATCCATATCCATTGTATCTATGAAAAATTCTGCTATACCCTGCTTATCCTCTTCTTCTTCAGTTGAATAAATTTCTGCCTTACTATTTTGTACATAATCTGGCACATAAGGTACCTTTGCATAACCGTATAATTTTATCTCCAAACTGTTTTTCCTGTACATTTCTTCATTGATATCCATCAATTCCCTTTCCATTAACTGTGTTTTTCCTTCTAGGAAAAACTTTAGTGTTTCTGAGCCTGCATGTACAGATGATGCAAAAACAGCGGAATACATTTTAACACCACTCGGTATGCCAAGTATTGGAACTTTCTCATCAATTGCTTTTACAATATCCCTTGCAGTACCATCACCACCTACAAACACAATGATGGAAGAATCAGAGAGAATTTTTGCACATTCAATGGTATCTTCCCTTGTTGTTTTTTCACCAGGGTAATAAACTATTTCATAATTTTTTAAATTTAGCGATTTAAGTATAATTTCTCCCATTTCTCCTCCACAGGAAATAATTTCATGTTCAAGAACATATTCCATTGCATATATGAGAAATTGCCTGGCCTTTTCAGGTGCAACAGGTTTTGCACCTAATCTTAATGCTTCATCATAGAGGTTATCTGTACCTTTGAGACCAACACTGCCACCCATTCCGGCTATTGGATTAACTATGAAACCAATTTTCATTTAAAGCCATAAGTACCTTTTAGTTCATATTCTTTTAGATCAGAAATTACCATATCTAATGTTCTCTCCTGATCGCTATTAAGATCTGAAAAGGGTTCCATTGTATAGTTTTCAGGAAATTCTTCATTAAGAATTTTTTTTCTGAATATATAATTGTATGAAACATGATTCTGGAATTTCCTCAATGTTTCCATTAACATAACAATTTTCTTTTGTATATTCAAATCCTTTTTCTTGTAAAGTTCATGAACGAGTGTGGAAAAATTTGAAGTACCACAAACACCGCCAGATGCACCCAAAATAAGTGATTCGTATAGAAGATCATCTCTACCCTGGAATATGTACCTGTTTGAGGGTAAATGTGCAATAAAAGTGTTGAATTTACGCATGTCTCCTGAACTGTCTTTTATGCCTACTATATTGGAATAATTCTTGAAAAGTTTTTCAAGCGTTTCAGGTTCTATGCTATTGCAAGAAAGATCTGGATTATTGTAAACAAAAATAGGAATATCAATTTCCTCTGCAATTTTTGCATAATATCTGTAAATTGCATCCTGGCCGAATTTAAGATAAAAAGGAGTAATAATTACAACACCGTCTGCGCCTATATCTATTGCGGATTTACCCATTAAAATTGTTTCTTCAAGATTATTTCTGCTAATTCCGGGAATGAATATACCGCTCCCTTGAAATTTTTCCCTGGAAAATTCTATGATTTCTCTATGATCTTTTAATGAAAAGAGTGTAAATGCTCCCGTTGATGAACCAGGGAATATTCCTTCAACACCAATACTTAAAAGGTACTCAATCAACTCACCAATGGCCTGAAAATCAATTTTTTTATTTTTAACAGGCGTAATCATTGGTGTTATTATACCCTTAAATTCCATTATTTCTCATCCCTCTTCATAAACAAAAAGCTTTCCCTTTTCAATCATTTTAACATTATTGCTTCTGTAATTCATATTTTCATCAATTATATTCAAATAGTAAGCAACAGTTGATGACATAACAGAAAAAGATTCATCTTTCTTAAATTCAAAGAGCCTAAGATAATCCTCTTTTTTGCTATTAAAATCAGAATAATAGCATATTTTTCTTTTATTTTTGTAATCGTAGCCAGCACAGATTAGATTTAATGTTCCTGCCAATGTACCTTCATGTAAAACGTCTATTATATTTTTTATATTCTCAATAAAATCGCCGTTTAATTTCTGTAATAAAAAAGAAAATGCTTCAGTATCAGTAAAATTTTTTATTTCGATTCCAAACTTTCTATTTAAGAGATATTTATCAATATATCCATTATGTTCTATGTAAAACGTTTCATTTTCCTTAAATATTCTAAATGGATGAGAATCCATCCACCCCCGCTTCTCTTCGGTTTTCGATGCAAGCCTAGCATGTGAAATTAAAACAATTTTACCAGCCAAATTCTTAATTATATCCATAAATGAATCCTCAAATATTGGTATCTTTCTTCTTATTAAAAGTTCCTGGTCATTTGAAATTACAGCAGATCCCCATCCATCACCATGGCTCTTATTCCCATCAAAAATGTCATTTTTGGCTGCTTCTGCAAGCGATTTTTGTATGTTTATAGCATCCATTACATTTCCTGAAAAAGCAAACATTCTGCAGTCCATAATCTTAAAAGTAATAAGCAATATAAAAACAATTCCAAAAAAGATATTTACCAGATTTAAAATACCATCATCAATGAAAATTACTATTTATGATGGTTATGGTACAATTGGAGGAAACAAAATACATTTGGAAGAAAAAGGGCATGGTATTTTTCTAGACTTTGGCATGAATTTTTCAATGTATGGAAGATATTATGAGGAGTTTCTGACTGAAAGACAATCAAGAGGTATTTATGACCTCTGGCAACTTGGTCTTATCCCCAGATTAGATATATATAGAGAAGATCTCTTGACCTTTGACTTAATTTCAGATGTGGGTAAATATGAGAAAATTCCCTTAAATGCTATCATTGTAAGCCATGCACATCTTGACCATGTTGGTAACATCTCATTTTTGAAAAATGATATTCCTATTGTTGGTTCACCTGAGACAATGGTTATTCTAAAATCCATAAGGGATACTTCTACTGGAGGGCACTTTGGTACTGAAATACCATTTACAAGAGAAAGAAAAAAGGAAGGGGATGGATTTGTTTTAAAAGTTCCACAGGGATCTTCATATATTGGAAGAAAAATGCTTGTCACAGAAAAATTGAACAATGAAACGACAGAATTTTTGAATTCAATTCCAGGAATTCCAGAAAACAAGATTGAAAGTGACGGATTGGATCAATACAAGAATTACGATTTACATTTTAACATTAAACCATATATTGTAGATCATTCGATTCTTGGGTCTACTGCATATGTTGTAGAGAGTGATTTCTCAGTTGCTTATACAGGAGACCTTCGCTTTCATGGAAAAAGGGGGGAACATACAGAAAATTTTTTCAAAAATGCAAAAAATGCTAGAATTTTAATTACAGAAGGAACAAGAATAGGCAGGGAAAATGATATAAATGTCTCAGAAAAGCAGGTTTATGAAAATGCAATTTCAATTGTAGAAAAATCAAAAGGTCTTGTAATTGCTGATTTTTCAGCAAGAAATTTTGAAAGACTCGAAACATTTAAAAATATAGCCGAAAAGACTGGCAGAGAAATGGTAATAACTGCAAAAGATGCATATTATCTTAATGCTCTTGATAATCTTTCAAAACAGGAAATGATGAAAAATTTGAAAATATATAAAGAATATAGTGCAAAGGAATACAGATGGCAAGAAATTATATATGAAAAATATGATGATTATTTCATAGATCCAAATAATATAAAAAAGGATTTTTCAAAATATATTATTTGTTTTTCATTTTATGATATGCCAAAATTGCTAGACCTTATGCCTGACCAGGGCGATTATATTTATTCATCAAGCGAGGCATTTGGAGAAGAGGAAATATTCAGTTTCGAAAGATTGCTTGAATGGCTTAACTTTTTTAAATTCAATGTTCATGGAATAAAAGTGGAAAATGGTGAAATAATATTTGAAAAAGGTCTTCATGCTTCAGGCCATGCGTCAATGGATGACTTGATAAAAGGCATTGAAACAATGGATCCTGATTTTATAATACCTGTGCATACAGAAAAACCTGAATGGTTTATGCAAAATTTTGAAAATACAATACTTTTGAAAAATAGTGAAGGAAAAGAATTTTAATTATTTTCTCTGGGATAGATATATACCAAACATTATAAATGCCAACCCTATCATGCTCAAGAAAGACAAGGATTCATTTAAAAATAATATACTTATTAATACTGTAAATCCGGGCACTAAAAAAAGGAATGCAGAAATACTCGATACAGAATATTTTCTATATAGATAGAGGTAAATGAAATATGCAATAGCAGTACCTAATATACCCATGTATAATGTTATACCTATAAAATATATGTTGAACCTTGATGGAAAAAATGGTCCAGAAAAAAAAGCAATGAAAAAAGTTACAGGCAGCGAATAAACAAATTGCATCGTATTTACCTTTAATGGTTCTATATCAATCAAATATTTTTTATAAATAATTGTGCCAAATGACCAGCTCAGGGCACTTAAAAAAAGGAATATTAAACCTGAAATAGAATGAATCTCAATCTGTTCCCAAAATATTAAAACTATGCCTAGGAGACCTAAAAAAATACCGGAAAGGTTTAATGCCTTAATCCTTTCTTTTAGGAAGAACATTGACAGAATTACAATAATCACAGGATACGAATAAATTATTATGGACGAAATTGATGCGCTTTCAGTCATTTCCCCTATGAACCAGAAATCCATAAATCCAACAATGTTAAGCATAGAAATAGTAAATAACTTAAGATGTAATTTAAATGATTTCCCTATTTTTATTGATGAAGGGAACAATATCAAAGAAAATATCAATGCAAAAAATATTCTAAAAAATATTACATAAAATTCATTCTGGTATACTACAGCAACCTTTACAAGCGGGTAATTTATTGCCCAAAAAAGGCTCATGAATAAAAACAACAGAACATCTCTGTATTCTTTCATTCTATCTTGCATTGATTCTGATATTAAATATTTTACCAGTGGGTAGCCTATTAGAAATTACTTTTGAAAAACTAATTTATTGTCAGCTACTCCTCGCTAAAGCTTCGGAGCTTGTTGCTGGTCTCCTGCTCCACCCGTGAGCGGAGTTTCATTGAAC
>JBMFTB010000032.1:0-18372 GCA_049967255.1 Thermoplasmata archaeon | reverse complement strand
CCCTGAATAAAATAAAGATTTATCACATAAAAATATACTGCGTATATAGAACTAGATGACGTTATTGCAATTTAAAAAAGTTTAAAATATAATTTTATTGTAATGATTATAGTTTCTGGATAAAATTTTATTCTGTCATATGAATTTTAAAATTTATCATTTTTCGGTCACACTCCCTTTTAAAATGTCATGGGTACAAATCCTTCTCTTATATAATCAGCAATTATTTTACCTACATACTCTACTTTAATACCCATACCTGAAAGCTTCGCTGTTAGTTGAAATTTATCTGAAATATTTTTACAGGCAATCATAAACATTCCTGCATCCATAAGTTTCTTCAGCATGTCTTGAACATCTCTATTTTCAGATACAATCAAGTCCTCGCTTGGGCCAAAGAACATTATCCTGATGTCATCAAGGTATCCTTTCACCTTAGCATTATATGCAAAAGACATACCTGCCATTGCCTTTTCAGTATCATTTTTACCTGAGATTATTATAACCAATATTTTTGCCATAACCGTATTTTATTAATTCTACTATAAAATATTTTTGTAATTATTAACTCTGTTAATTGTTTATTAATTACTTAAATTTAATTCTTAATATATAAGTAGAGAGATTAGGGATAAATATAATCAAAAATTACAATTTTGAAGAGAATTTTGAAAATAAAAGAATTTGTTTTAAATAATAATAAGTCATTGTTAAAAAGAGCTATGATTTTAATAAACACAGATTTTTTGAAAAATAGGATAGATATCTCGAGATAAAGAAAAATAGGAGGAGTGGAAAACTCCAGAAAGACCAGAGCATAACTGGATTATTTATAAAAGATATAAAATCATTTGCTAAATCACGTGAGTTTACACGATTTAGTTTTAAAAATGATATAAAATCCTCTATTCAACAGATTTTTCTTTAAATTGTTTTTGGGGTGCTATGAGAATCTCTCTAACCTCAAGCTTTTTAAAATTTTCAATTCAATATCATCATTTGATTTTATTATCTTCTTTTCCTTTTTTCCATCAGTCATGTATATGATTTGTATAGCCAATAAATGGTCAAGCACATTTTCTAGGGACATGCTCCCGTCTATATTCTTTGCCTCATTATAAATCAACGAAAGAAACAGATATGACAGGGGCATATGTACCTTAATCTTTTCAGGTGTCAGTGATAAATGGGTGATGCAAGATCCAGCGTGTTTATTGCCCTGAAACAGTGCTCTACCCTGTTCCTCTTCTTGTATAGATCTATTATCTCCTGTGCTTCCATATTACTTATGTTTGTGAATAGTATTGTTTTTCCCAGCGTTTTTATCTTTCTGTTTGAATGATCTTCATTTATCTCTGTCTGACCATTCTTTACTATGATTGTTTCCTGTAGATGATTTTCTTAAAGAATCCTCATTATCTTTTCATTTCTGTTTGATAATCTGAATGATATTATTTCCTTAAATTTATCAACTGTTTTCCTTATTTTATTTAACAATGCCTTAAGTTCTGAGAATTTATAGTATATTAAAATACCATAAAAAATATTTGTTTCAAAAAGTTCAAATTAATTAAAAACAAATTAATAGCACCACAATAATATAATATTGAGATGACATGCTGTACATATTTTTTTCTAACAATAATTAAAAATCGTGTAAACTCACGTTATAAATTTAAATATAATAATATATTTATTAATATCTATTGTTTCGAAATGTAAATTTTTAACATGTCCTGCATTTTATAATAAATTAATAAAAAATTTTATAAAGTATTTTTCATTCAAACAAACATGGAAAATATAAATTTGATTGACTTTGAATCAGGTCTCACGAAAAATTATAACATTACTCAAGAGAGATATCTAACAGATTTAAAAGATTATTTCTATTCAAAAAAAGATGTTGAAAAAATACTTGAAAAAAATAATCCTCTCATTTACAAAGTTTATGAAACTAAATATGATGCATCAGGTTCTTTATCTTATGCCGTTACTGAAATAGAACCTGGCAAAATTGGTGATGAATATTATTTTACAAAGGGTCATTTTCATTCAAAATCTGCAGCTGAATTATACATAGTTTTTAGAGGGGAAGGTATTTTATTGCTTGAGAATAGGGCCGGGAATGCAAAGAGTTATAATATGTTCAGGGGCGCGATAATAAATGTTGAACCTGATTATGCGCATAGATCAATAAATACAGGTAAAGAAAAACTTATATTTTTAGCAGTGTATCAATCCGATGCAGGTCATGATTATGAAAGTATCAAAGAAAAAGGTTTTTCATATCTAGTAATAGACAAAAATGGTCCTACAATGGTAAAAAATCCAAAACATTAACTCAAAATTGAGTATCTACTAAATATTAATTAATAGATATACATTATCTCCCTACTATGTTAAATGAAAAATTATTTGAAAAAATTAGAAAAGGATCTCCCGTTTTAATTTTCGATTCGGATAAAAGGGAAGGAGAAACAGATATAGTTGTCCCATCCCAATTTATAAAAAAAGAAAATATTTTAGAAATGAGGAGAAATGGAGGAGGCCTAATTTGTACATCATTAACATATGAGCATGCAATGAAACTAGGTCTTGATTTCCTTGTAAACATATTCAACAAAAGTGGTATGGAAATTTTCAAATATCTATATCCAAATGATATACCATACGATGAAAAATCATCCTTTTCAGTTACTATTAATCACAGAAAAACGTTCACCGGGATCCCAGACAAGGACAGGGCACTTACAATCTCAGAGTTTGCAAAATTACTTTTGAAAGTTGATTCTCTTGATGAAAAAGAGGCAATGTTAGAATTTGGAAGAAACTTTAGAGCCCCTGGCCATGTGCATTTATTAATAGCTTCAAAGGACCTATTAAATGGAAGAAGGGGTCATACTGAATTATCAACAAGTTTAATGATTATGGCCGGAATAATACCGTCCGCAACAATGGTTGAAATGTTAGGTGATGACGGTTCATCCCTACCTTTTTCAAAGGCAAAAAATTATGCCATTGAACATAATTATCCGTTTATTGAAGGAAATGAAATAATAGAAAGGTGGGAAAATTGGTAAGAGTAATGGCTTCCGGTGTTTTCGATATTTTGCATCTTGGGCATGTTTACTTTTTGCAACAGGCAAAAAAATTGGGTGATGAACTGGTAGTCGTAGTTGCAAGGGATTCAACAGCAAGGAAATTAAAACACCAGCCAATAATGAATGAAGAAATAAGAGCTAAAATGGTAGAAGCATTAAAACCTGTGGATAGGGTTGTTCTTGGTCATGAGGATGATATGTTTAAGACTGTAGAAGAGATTAAACCGGATATTATTGTTCTTGGTTATGATCAGGCCTTTGATGAAGATTATATAATAAATGAGTGCAAAAAAAGAAAATTAAATATAAGGGTGGTGAGGCTACCAAAATTCTCAGAAACAGATCTAAATGGAACGAGAAAAATAATTGGTAAAATTATTTCTGCTTATTCTTTTCAAAAGGAAATAGAATATTATGAAAAGGATGTGAATAAAAATGAAAATAATAGGCATAGCTGATACAACCTTTGCAAGATATGATATGGGTAAATCTGCAATTGACCAGCTAAAAAGTATGGGAACAGGTTTTAAAATAATCAGATACACTGTGCCTGGTATAAAGGATCTTCCAGTAGCTAGCAAGATACTTTTTGATAAATATAAATGTGATATAGTAATAGCATTGGGAATGCCTGGTAGTAAGGAAATAGACAAGGCTTCTGCACATGAAGCTGCACAAGGCTTAATACAGGTTCAGATCATGGAGGGAAAGCATATCCTGGTTGTTTTTGTTCATGAGGATGAGGCAAAGGATGAAAAGGAACTTGCCTGGCTTGCAGATAGAAGAGCAAGAGAGCATGCGGAAAATGCCTATTATTTAATTTTTAATCCTGAACATTTACAAAAATATGCTGGAAAAGGATTAAGGCAGGGTTTTGAAGATGTTGGGCCTGTTAGAGAGAAATGATAATGTACAAGCATTTATATTATCAAGAGGTGAAAAGATATGGATAAAATAAAGCTTGGTTTGGTAGTTTCAGAGTATAACTTTGACATAACAATGATGATGCTGGAAAGAGCGAAGGTGGAGGCAGAATTCCTTGGTGCAGAGGTATCACATGTGCTTCTTGTACCAGGAACATTTGAAATACCACTGGGCGTGAAAAAATTACTTGAAATAAAATCCATTGACGCTGTTGTAACACTTGGTGCTGTAATTGAAGGAGAAACAGAGCATGATGAAATAATAATGCAAAATGCAGCCAGAAAAATTGAAGATTTGCAGGTGGAGTATAATAAACCGGTTGCTCTTGGCATTTCTGGCCATGGTGAAACAAGGCTTCAAGCACAAGAAAGGATAGAAAAAGCAAGAGAAGCAGTACACAGTGCAATAAAGATGGTTAAAAGATTGAAGGAAATAGAGAAGATTTAAATATTACCAATACTTAACCTTTCGTTGATAACCTAAGGATAATAACTGGGGTGAATTAAAATGGAGAAGAAAGATGTGATTTTGAGAGTACATGAAGCTCCTCAAATGGATGTTGGTCTAGGTAGAGCAAGAATAGATTCACAATCAAGAGAGGAACTTGGGATAGAGGTAGGAGAAATTATAACGATTACTGGCGTTACAAGCAAAAAAACGACAGCCGCTAAGGTTTACAGAGTTCCAGTAGAGGATGAAGGTAAAGGTATTATAAGAATAGATGGAGATATAAGAAGAAATGCTGGTGTTACATTGGGTGATAAGGTAATTGTAGCCAAAGCAAGTTATCAGTCAGCTAAATCTGTCACATTTGCACCTTTAATAGAAAAAGACCAAAGACTAAGGTTGGGGGAGGGTATTGAAGAATTTGTAAGAAGAGCTCTTTTAAACAGGCCTATAGTTGAAGGAGATATACTAATTATTCCCGGATTAACATTAATAGGACGAACAGGCCTTAAATTTAAGGCTGTTAGGGCTCAGCCAAAAGGTGTACTTGTTATAAAGGAAAACACGGAAATTACGGTAAAAGAGGAACCTGTTGAGGAATACATCTCTGAAACTGGAAGGGTCACATATGAGGATATAGGCGGGCTTAAGGACGAACTTCAGAAGGTAAGGGAAATGATAGAACTTCCTCTGAAGCATCCAGAAATGTTTGAAAGGCTTGGGATCAAACCACCAAAGGGTGTTTTACTCTATGGGCCGCCTGGGACAGGTAAAACATTAATAGCCAAAGCTGTTGCAAATGAATCTGGTGCAAACTTTTATCTCATAAATGGACCTGAAATTATGAGTAAATACTATGGTGAAAGCGAGAAATTTTTGAGAGACAAGTTTGATGAAGCTGAGAAAAATGCTCCTTCTATAATATTTATAGATGAGCTAGATTCAATAGCACCAAAAAGGGCAGAAGTTCAGGGAGAAGTTGAGAGAAGGGTCGTCGCACAGCTACTTACTTTAATGGATGGTCTAAAGGAAAGAGGACAAGTAATTGTGATAGGTGCCACAAACCTTGTAGATTCAATTGACCCTGCCTTGAGAAGACCTGGAAGGTTTGACAGGGAGATTGAAATTGGCATTCCAGACAAACAAGGAAGGTTAGAAATATTGCAAATACACACAAGATTAATGCCATTGGACATGTCCGATGAAGAAAAATACAAATTCCTTGATGAACTTGCATCAATGACCCATGGGTTTGTAGGTGCAGACCTAGCTGCTCTTGCAAGGGAGGCCGCAATGCATGCGTTGAGGAGATATTTGCCTGAGATTGATCTTGACAAGCCTATTCCAGTTGAAATGCTTGAAAAGATGGTAGTAAAAAGGGAAGATTTCAAAGAAGCATTGAAGGACATTGAACCAAGCATATTACGTGGTGTATTAATAGAAGTTCCAAATGTTAAATGGGAAGACGTTGGTGGACTTGAGGATGTAAAACAGGAATTAAGGGAAGCAGTAGAATTACCAATCAAGAGTCCTGATAAATTCAAAAAAATGGGTATAAGGCCACCCAAAGGAATATTACTCTATGGGCCGCCTGGGACGGGTAAAACATTACTTGCGAAGGCAGTTGCAACTGAAAGCGAGATGAATTTTATCAGCATAAAAGGTCCAGAGGTTCTGAGCAAATGGGTAGGTGAGTCAGAAAAGGCAATACGTGAAATATTTAAAAAGGCAAAACAAAGTGCTCCAGCAATTGTATTTCTCGACGAAATAGATTCAATTGCACCCAGAAGGGGCTACTATTCCGATTCGGGTGTAACTGAAAGAATAGTTAATCAACTGTTAACTTCAATGGATGGAATTGAGAACATGGAAGGTATAGTTATAATTGGTTCCACAAACAGACCGGATATAATTGATCCGGCGCTTTTGAGACCTGGAAGGTTTGATAGATTGGTCTATATCCCACCACCTGACAAGGAAACGAGGTTTAAGATATTACAGGTTCATACAAGAAAAATGCCCATAGCGGATGATGTCGATCTGAAGAAAATTGCAGATAGGCTAGAAAATTATGTAGGTGCAGATATAGAAAATATATGCAGGGAAGCAGGAATGTTTGCAATCAGGGATAACAGAGACAAGGTAACAATGAAGGACTTTGAGAAAGCTATTGAGAAGATACCACCATCAATGAATGAGGAAAGTATAAAATACTACGATGCAATTGGTAAATTGATCTCCAAGGTAAGTACTAAGAAGGAAGACCTTCAGTACTTTAGATAGATGGAGGTGTAATAAATGAAAAAATTCATTACAGAACTGCGTGGCAAAACGGTGATGACCAATGATGGTATTATACTTGGAATGCTGGACAACTTTGTTATAAATACGGATACAGGGGAGATTCAGCATCTCCTCGTAGTCCCATCTGAGGATCTAGAAGTAAGAGGATATCAGACAGATGCTCAGGGAAGGCTCATCCTTCCCTTCAAAAGCATGAAATCAGTTAAAGATGTAGTTGTCCTGGAGCTTAAATAAAATTTTATTCCTTTTTTCTATATCTCAATATAGCTCCAATTCCACCAAAGCCTCTAAGGAAGAGCTTTCCCTCTTCACTTTCATTCGAAACTAGGTATACTTTTGCATTTGATTGTTCTGCAAGATTGAAATATTCATCTATAATATCAATTTTCTCAACAACGTTCATTGGCATATTACAGTTAGGACAATTTTTGTCTGGGATATTACCTGTAATTACCTCTTCTGTTCTAAATTTGCAACTTGGGCATTCCCACACTACCTTATACTTTCTAAGTGCCTCAGAAATTATCAATGTATCCACTTGTGAGCTTTTCAATGCTTCAATTACCTGTTTTTCACCATAAACAGCAAGTGAACTGCCAGGTTTTTTAACCTCGCTTAAAAATCTATTAATTATTTTCTTTTCCTGTGAAATTTCAAGGTCTTCAAGCGTTTGTGATGCCTTTTCTACAAGTTCCCTTAAACCGTATTCATCTGTATATCCTGTATCAAAAAGATCAATAATCTTCTTTTTTAGTTCATGATGAAGATAATCCTTTTCTGCAAAGAATTCCTTTGTTGCTCCTGGGCCACCTATTAATATACCCTTTAAATTTTTTTCATTTAGGAATGCCTCGTTTGCTATTCCACCTACCTTTACAAAAAATTCATGTGCTGCAAGTTCTATTAATCTTTCAAACCTCCTTGATGATTGCCCACCCTGATGGTGTTTGCTCGGTACCTGAGATTGTACGTTTTTTACAACCTCTATCCTTGTTCCCCTTAAAAAACCCACAGTCGCCTCGCTTCTATCTATGACTATTAGACCATATACATCCTTCTCCCCAAGCATTGCATATAAAGGATCTAAATAAAATTTTGAATCGCATCTATAAAGCATGGACTGTACGGGTTCAGGGGGCTCAATTATATATGTGACCATTTCTGTTTGATCTCCTCTTGTCGGTACATGCCCAATGAACAGTGCAAGACCGTTTTCAGGTGGCATTTTGTAAAGCCTTAATCTACTCATCATTGATTCTATTGCACCCATAACATTCTTCCTAGTTGTTTTGCTTTTAATGTTAGAGGATGTTGAGTACTCATCCCTGAGATATGCTATTACATCAGATATTGGCCTCTTTGGAGGCACATATAATGAAATAAGCTCTGTGCCTTTACCTTCATATTTTGAAAGTTCTTCAAGAGCCCTTTTGAAATCGTAAACGCTTTTGCTTTCCATTTTTCAATACACACATCCGAAATTTTTTTAATGTATAAAACACTTCACCTATATAAGGTAATCATGAAAGAAATAATTATTTCAATGGGTGGTTCACTCGTAAACGTTGAAAATGAGAAATATTTACGCGATTTTTCAAAGATGCTTACGCCTCTTTTAAATGATTACAAATTCATAATTGTAGTTGGAGGAGGGAAAATTGCAAGAGATTATATAAGAATCGCAAGAGAAAACGGTGAAAATGAATTTAATCTCGATTTAATAGGTATACAAGCGACGAAGATCAACGCTATGTTTTTAAAATCATTTTTCTCAGGCATAGAAGGAGTAAAATTCTTTATTTCGCCTTATGAAATTAAGGATTTCAAGTTAGCCATAACTGGTGGTACTGAACCTGGTCATACGACTGATGCAGTTTCATTGCTCCTGGCAGAATATTTTAATATTAAAAGTGTTATAAATGCAACAACCGTTGATGGCGTTTATAGCATGGATCCAAAAAAGCACAAGGATGCAAAACTCATTAACCGTATATCATACCCTGACCTTATTTCTATATTCTCACAAAATAAATCAGGTGCTGGGCCTAATCAGGTTCTTGATTTTCTATCTATAAAAATAGCCGAAAGGAGCAACATAGATATTTTTGTTTTAAACGGTATGGATTTAAAAAATTTTAAAAATGCAATTCTGGGCAAAAAATTCAAAGGTACAGTTGTGACCAAAATATGATTTCCACAGTTAAGATTGTGTTTTTTGGTACAGGTGGATCCTGGCCAAGTCCTGAAAGAAATTTACCATCAATAGGAATACAGCTCGACAGAGACATAATTTTGTTCGATGTAGGTGAAGGAACTCAGAGACAGATTATGCAAACATCACTTAGCTTTATGAAAATATCAAAAATTTTCATTACACATTTCCACGGTGATCATTTTCTTGGACTGGCTGGATTAATACAGACAATGGTTTTTAACGATAGAAAGGAAAAACTGGAAATATATGGTCCAGAGGATACCATAAGGCAGGTTTCAAATTTTCTTAATGTAGGTTATTATTCACTATCCTTCCCTATTTCAATTAGAGAGGTTGGAAACAATGATGTACTAGATTTGGGGGATTATACAATAACCGCAATTAAAACAATACATCCTGTTACAAACCTAGCATATGCAATAAAGGAAAAGGATAAGAAAAGGATTTCACAGGAATTGATGATGAAAAATTCATTGACAAGTAAGGATGTTGATACAATAATAAAAAATGGCGTTATATTAAAAAATGGAAAGAAGATTTCCATCGATGACATTTCCGATGGAATACGCGTTGGAAGAAAAATTGTTTATACAGGTGATACTGCGCCCTGTAATTGCATTGTTGATATTGCAAAAAATGCAAAATTTCTGATACATGATTCTACTGTGGATTCAAGCCTTGAAGAAAAGGGAAATGAATATGGGCATTCATCAGCAAGGCAGGCTGCAGAAATTGCAAAAAAAGCGAAGGTAGAGAATTTAATTCTCACACATATAAGTCCTAGGTATAGATCAAGTGATGTAAAATTGCTTGAGGATGAAGCAAAGAGCATATTCAAAAATAGTATGATTGCAAAGGATTTGATGGAAATACAGGTACCTATTTGAAATCCTTTTCCCTTAATCCAGGCTGGTTCAGGTATTTTATGCTCACAATACACGGGTCAGGGTTAAAGTTATGCATCTTCTGGTAATCTGTCTGTTTCTGCCATGTTGATGCATTCAAGAGTAATGTTCCATAGTAATTTGCTTTTTTATGAACATGTATATGGCCCGTTACAAATATGTCTGGAATTTCATCTATTACCATAAAGTCCTCCTCCAGTGGTACTATTGGCACATTCCTGCCATAAAATGGTGCAAGATGCCTCCTCTTTAGAAGTTCAATCATCATCCTATCTGCCATCTCCAGTTTCATTCCCTTTATGAGATCCATCAGATCATTAAGGCTTGCCCCATGGTATATTAATGTCCTAAATCCTTCAATCGATATGTATGCGGGATTTGAAAGAAAAATTGTATTTTTATTAAAAAGGGATTTAATATCCTGACCAAGGGTAGGCTGAGGCTCTGCAATCCTAACTAAATCATGGTTTCCTGGAATCAAGAAAATAGTTATATCATCCCTTATTCTTCCAATAAGGTCCGCAAGTTCAGAATATTGGTCGTAAATATCATCAAGTTCAAGATCTTTCTCCTGGTTTGGATAAATGCCTATACCGTCAACGAGGTCCCCTGCTATTACCAGATACTTAATTTTCTTTACATCATCATTATTTGAATTCAACCAATTTATAAAATTTATAAAATTTTCACGTAAAAACATCTTGCTTCCTACATGTACATCAGAAATGAATGCTATGCCATTTTCACTATCAAGTATTTTTTCCTTTCTGTTTATATTATCAATGCCAGGATATGTAACATCTTTTATTGTTAACTTACCGTTTCTTACTATACCTTTAATTGCAATAATATCATCAGGAAGTATATCCTTTCCAATGTTCTGATCAGAAAATGCAACAATATTACCTGAAAGATCCTCTAATTCAAACATATATCCAAATTTAGATTCTCTTTTATCGAGTACCATTGCAATTATTGTTTCCTCGCCCTCGTTCTTTTTTGCGAATTCAATATCTACGACTGATGAAACTGATACCCTTGATTGCAAAATCTTCCTTATTTTTTTATACCTGTCCTGAAAGAGTTTTTTGAAACTTTCAACTTTCCCGGCTGTGGCTTCAAAAACTTCCTTGCTTTTGATTATTTCATAATTTTTTTCAATTTTTTCTTTCTTGCTAAAAGATTCTATTGCATAATTTATACCACCATTTTTCATTATTCTTTCAACATCAGATGGTGTTGCTACAATGCCATTTTTCCAGAGGAGTTCAAGAATTTCTTTTTTATTGTTCATAATAATCCAATCTCCTTTGATTATACATTTCCTTTGATGTCCTTGACCTCAAAAATATTCCCTTCAAATTTTTATCCATATTTTCAATCTCTATTATGTTTTTTGCATTTAAAATAGTTGCTTTTTTCATTGCATCTCTTACGGTTTCCCTGATAACCCATACACCTAGTGGTATCCTATATTCCTTTTCTATTGTTCTATAAACTATTACAGATGCCTGTCTTTCAATTTTGTTTAAAAATTCAAGAACACCCAATCTGGCGGCATAATAGGCACCACCAACTATATCAGCATATTTCTTTCTGCCTTCATATTTTTCATAATCACCACTTTTGAAAGCATCTATATCAAAATAGTTTCTTCCATACCAGTTCTCTATCATTTCAAATGACCATGTACCTGGCAAAAGCATTATATGGAATTTATTCCACATATATTCATTTTCGGCATAAATTATGTTTTCCAAGGGATTATATTCCTTTATTCTATCAATCAATTTCTTAGCCAGAATATCATCAACTGCTGTAATTGCCCATCTAGTTGGTACCAGTCTTCTATCTATTTTCCTTCCTAACGTTCCACCACTTAATAGCCTTGTAATATATTCATTTGAAAAACCATGCATGTATATTTCCCAGACAGCATTCATTGCATCAATATCATAATCGTTAAAAATATTGTCTATTCTTCTTGGGATCTTTGGTTCGCCTACAATATCAATATTTCTTGCAATTACTTTAGGGCCCATTGGCGTTGAAATATGGTTAATTTCAATCCTTTTATCAATGCCGTATACATCTGCATTTATTTCCAATGATGCAATTGAAAGCGATACCTCCATTATTTTTTCAATCATCTTAGATTGCCTGTCTACCCTTTGAACATTTCCAACTCTATAAAGGGAGGTTCTATATTTCAAGATATCGTCTAGACTTAAAGGATAAAGCTTTTCAGGAATGTTTGTGTTGGATGAAAGCGTTGAAACCATTACCTTCGGGTAATTAAAACGGCCGATAAAAATATCGGGTGGAGAAAGACCACTGTATACATTTTTAAGTCTTGGCATCTGATCTGAATATTTAAGCAAGGGACACGATCTTAAGCCACAAAGATTTTTTATGCCCCTGCACCTGATACATATATCGGGATCCACACTTTACAATTCCTAACCAAAAGAAAAAGTTTTTCATTGAGAATGGTTCTCATAAAATCATGGAAAAATATTCCAGGCAAATAATGCTTGAACAATTTGGTACAAAAGGGCAAAAATTGTTAATGAATAAAAAGGTTCTTGTAATAGGGGTCGGTGGTACTGGCGGTCTAATTTCTCAATTACTCGTAAGAGGTGGCATCGGTACATTATACATTTCAGATGTTGACAAAGTTTCTATATCAAACATACATAGACAGCTTCTCTTTACAGAAAAGGATGTTGGATTGAAAAAGATAGAGATTGCATTAAAATACCTCAAATCTTTAAATTCTGATGTTAATGTTATTCCAGTATTGGAAAAAATCGATGGAAAAAACATTGAAGAATATGTAAGGGAAGTTGATCTAGTGATGGATGGTACAGATAATTTTCTTTCTAGATACATAATAAATGATGCTTGCGTTAAACAAAACAAGCCTTGGATATATTCAGGAGTTCTAGCAACATACGGTACTGTGATGCCAATAATACCTGGTAAAACGGCATGTCTTCGATGCCTGATGAGGGATCCACCAAAGAAGGAATATTCAACATCGGAACTGGGCATTTTAAATTCAATACCATCAGCAATCGCATCAATTGCGGTGTCTCTGGCATATAAAATACTCCTTGGAAATGACGTTGAAAGTGGCTTATATTACTATGATGGATGGAACATCGCACTGGAAAAAATAAATGTTGAAAGACAGAATGACTGTCCTGCCTGCTCTCTGAAAAGATTTGATTTTCTGGAACAAAAAATTGAATAACCATAAAATATATTAGCAGAATCACAATGTTTGGCTTAGGGCCGGTAGATCAGTTGGTAGATCGCTTCCTTGGCATGGAAGAGGCCCGGGGTTCAAATCCCCGCCGGTCCACTAATTATATGGGGTGAACCGATATGAAAACATATTCAGAAGCTGGCGTTGACATTGATAAAAAAGATGTTTTTTTAAATGAATTATTAAAACAGTTAAAATTCAAAAGAAAAAATCTTTCACCGTTTCTTGGAACAGGCCACTATTCTGCCCTTGTTAATTTTGGGGAATATTACATTGCTATAAATACTGATGGTGTTGGAACTAAAATGCTTGTAGCGGATGAAATGAAAAAATGGGATACAGTGGGCATAGATGCAATAGCAATGAATGTGAATGATACAATTTGTGTAGGAGCAGAACCATTTGCATTTGTTGATTATTTAGTAATAAGTGATTATGATATGAAAAAGGCAAAAGAAATAGGGGAAGGTCTTAACAAAGGTGCAAAAAGATCAAACATCAGCATTGTTGGTGGTGAAACAGCTGTGATGCCTGATATGGTAAAGGGCACAGACCTTTCCGGTACAGCCATTGGTTTTGTAAAAAAGGGAAAACAGATTACGGGTAAAAAAATAAAAAAGGGTGATTTAATCATAGCAATTAAAAGTTCAGGCCTGCATTCTAATGGATTCACCCTTGTTAGGAAGTTATTGAAAGAACACAATTTGAGTTATTTGGATAAAATTGGATCAAAAACAATAGGTGAAATTTTGTTAACACCTACGGAAATATACGTAAAAACCGTTCTTGACATCATAGGAAATACCAGCGTAAATGGACTTGCGCACATTACTGGCGGTGGATTAAGAAATCTGGTTAGATTGTCAAATAAGAAATTTGTAATAGATGAACCAATTAAACCACAAAAAATTTTCAGCTTTCTTCAGGAAATTGATAATATAGAGTATAAGGAGATGTATCAAACATTTAACATGGGCATGGGATTTATGGTCATAGCTCCTGAAAAAGAAGAAAATGCAATTAGAGAAATTCTCAAAAATCATGGTATGTTTGGTAAAACAGTGGGTCATATAGAAGAAGGGAATGGTGTCTATCTTCCAGAATATAACATTACCTATGACCGCTACTGATATCTACTATATTATATGGTACAAATGTAAGCCCTGGTTGTATTCTTTCTAGATCTTCAATAATATATCTGAAAAGATCCGATGAAACAAATATTATTGATGAAATACCCCTGTGAGCCGCTTCCTGAGATGATTTTGCAGGACTGTATTCAAAGTCAATTTTAATACCTATTTTTTTTAATGTGACCAAAGCAACTGCTCCAAAAACACCAATTTTCATGTTTTTGTTAATTAAACTTTTTATTTTTTTTTCGTCTACTTCACGTGAACCTCCGTCTTTTATGGAAGGTAACCTACAAACTGTAATTCTGCCTAATTCTAAGTCCACAATGCCTTCAAGATCCTTTATGCCCACATCTTCACCTTTCCCAGCATCAATTATTGATATACCTTCAGATTTAGATTTTTTCTTTTTGGCTACAAGATATCCATTTTCCATAAAAAGGCCTACCCTTTCATTCTTCTTTATTTCTTCGCCGGCTATGGCTTCTGTAGTCTTTATAATTTTGATTTGTCCAATGATCTCTGAAACATATGTCCTCAGTTCTTCTATTTTATCCATAACAAATGCTGTACCTTTTGGTGTAATCTGCATATTATTATCAATCATTCCTTCCTTAGATAGAATTTTTATGTATTCAGAAACTCCTTGAATTGTAATATTTACAGATTTTGCAATTTCTTTAATTTTCTTTTTACCATGCATTATTTCAATAAGTATTGACATTTTTGTCAATTCACTTTTCTTTTTTAACATAATAAAAAGAAACAAATACAAAATTAAAAATTTTTTCAATAAAAAAATTCATAAGGGTCATTAAATTTATGTTTTATCTATCAAATATAAAAAAAGGTGTGATAAATGTCCTGGAAAGATGTGGAAGTGAGGGAACTTAAAGAAGGAAGTTACATAGTGATAGATGATGAACCTTGCAGGATTGTTGAATTTACAACATCAAAGCCCGGGAAGCATGGCGAGGCAAAGGCAAGAATTGTTGCTATAGGTGTATTCGATGGACAAAAACGGAGCTTAGTTTTTCCTGTAAAACATAAGGTGAAAATGCCAATAATAGACAAAAAGGTAGGACAAGTAATTTCCATTGTTGGTGACATGGCTCAGATCATGGATACTACTACGTTTGAAACATTTGAATTGCCGATACCTGAAGAATTAAAGGGTAGCCTGGAGCAGGGGAAAGAGGTTCAGTACTGGGAAGCCATGGGTAAAAGAAAGATAATGAAGGGTTGAAATGCCTTCCCTTTTGAAATTTGCGGATTCAGATTACACATACGAGGAAGCCAGGTTTGTTATATTCGGTGTACCATTTGATGGTACAACCAGTTTCAGAGGTGGTGCTAGATTTGCACCAAATGCCATAAGGGAGGCATCTATAAATCTTGAATCCTTTGTCTATGATAAAAGTTTTAACATGAAGAATGCAAGGATACATGATATTGGAAACCTTGATGAACAGGGCAGAGTAGAAGATGTTGTTGATGATGTTAAATTTAATTTAGGAAAAATTTTGGATGATAAAAAATTCCCTTTAATGCTGGGTGGTGAACATTCAATTACCATTGGCACTGCAATGGCATTGAAAAATTATGATTATGCTATGGTTTTTATAGATGCACATTCAGATTTCAGAGAAAGCTATCTTGGTGTTGAATACAGCCATGCTTGCGTTTCAAAAAGATCCTTCGAATACCTTGGTAAAGAAAGGATAGCATCAATTGGAGTAAGATCAGTTTCTCCTGAGGAATATGATGATCCTGAATTCAAGGATTTTTATCATAAAACTGCATTTTATGTTCATAAAAATGGTATAGAAAGAACATTTGATGAGATTTTAAATTATATAGGCAATAAGCAAATCTATCTTTCAATAGATATGGATGGTATTGATCCCTCATTTGCCCCCGGCGTGGCAACACCTGAACCTTTTGGTATATCCACATGGGATTTAATATATGTAATAGATAAAATAGGAAAGAGGCTTATAGGAGCAGATATTGTAGAAATTTCTCCACCATTTGATAATGGTAATACATCAATGCTTGCTGCAAGGCTTGTACAAGAAATAATTTCTTCAAAAGGAAATTTTTAAAATTCTATCAAATATGGATTTTTTAACCTTATTTTTCACAAAAGCTCGCAAAATCTAGATTTTTAGGTGATTTTTTAAGCAAAGTTTATATAGAAAATAGTTAATATCTAATGTGAGGTGCAAAAACCTATGGTAGGCGTAACTGAGCTAAGAAAACTTGTAGCTAAGAAAACAGGTCTAAAGGAGAAGGATGTAAAAGCTGTCTTTGACACACTTTTTAAAGAGGTTATAGACAGGGTTAACAAGGGAGACAAGGTAGCAATAAAACAGTTTGGTGTCTTTATGAGAAAGACACAAAAAGCGAAGAAGGCGAAGAACCCAAGGACAAAAGCAGTCATAAATGTGCCTTCAAAGAAGAAATTCGTTTTCAGGCCTTCAAAGAAGGTAAAATACCTCTAAAAAATTTTTTATTTATATTATTTTTTATTTTTTTAAAAAAAAAATTTAAAGGCTATCCAGGACAGAATCGAGTCCGGATATTTTTGCTGCCTTTTTCATATCGACAAGCGATTGTTTTCCATCGAGTATGTATGGGCTCTTCACGCCTGTAAGTACTACTAATACCTTGACCTTGTTTTCAAGTTCTGGATCTATGGATGCCCCCCATATAAGCTTTGCAGATGGGTTAATCTGCTTCTGTATAAGTTCTGCAGCACGCTGTGCTTCCATGACACTCATGTTTGGATCACCAACAATCCTTATAAGAGCTCCCCTTGCTTGCCTTATGTCAGCTTCTATCAAAGGTGAATTTATTGCATCATTTACAGCTTCCTGAACCCTGTCAGTTGAACCCTCAGATTCGCCAATACCGATCATTGCAACACCGCCATCCGACATGATAGTTTTAATATCAGCATAGTCAATATTTACAAGGCCAGGCTTTGTTATTATTTCCGTTATTCCTTTCAATGCCTCCATCAAAACCTCATCAGCAACCTTAAAAGCCTGATCCAAAGGTAATCTTGGAACGATCTCTAACAATTTATCATTTGGTATAACAATTGTCGTATCGCAGAACCTTCTCAGTTTGTCTAATCCATAAAGCGCCTGTTCCATTCTGACCTTGCCTTCTGCGGAAAATGGAAGAGTAACAATACCTATTACAAGTGTCCCAGGGTTCACCTCTTTAGCTACCTGAGCAACATATGGTCCGGATCCTGTTCCTGTACCACCACCCATTCCAGCTGTTATGAAGACAATATCTGATCTTTGCAAAACATTTCTAAGATCATCATCCGCTTCTTTAGCTGCTTCTTCGCCTATTCTTGGATCCGCACCTGCGCCAAGTCCTCTTGTCAACCTTTTTCCAAGGAGAATTTTCCTGTTTGCCTTTACATGAAGCAAATGTGGTGCATCCGTATTTGCAGCTATAAGCGTAGCCCCATATATACCAGAATCACTTAACCTTGTTATGGTATTTGTTCCACCGCCACCGCATCCAATAATCTTTATGTTCACTTTAAGCTGTTCAACAAGTTTTCTCAACTCTTCATCATCCTGAGACACTGTCTGCTGTGCTTGCTGTTCCTGCATCTGTGCAGCTGGTTCTGGTCTGGTATAGTTTTCAGGGTCTGTTCCTAAGGCGTTTTTAATTAAACTTTTCATATATTACAACCTCCAGGTCATATTTTTGTCAGACAAGATATCAAAATTGTCATATTTAAAACTTTCTCTTAATTTACCAATATTGTTAAAAAATTTTATAGATAGTGTTGGGAGTTTGAGGGAAGCAGTAAAACTTAGACCTTTAGGAGATACACGCACTTCACTCAATGGAAAAATTTAATAATAATTTACTATACTAATAAAATAATGTTCAGAACCATTAAACTGAAACTTCCATATGACAAAACGCTCATTGAAATGCCAAAGCGATTCAAAGAAGCAACACAGATAGTTCTGGACTATGGTTTTGAGAATAAAACATTCAATAAAAATAAGCTCAATAAAGGTACATATAGAAT
>JBMFTB010000031.1:0-19373 GCA_049967255.1 Thermoplasmata archaeon | reverse complement strand
GTGAGGGAAGTCCGTGTATCTCCTCCCTGAAGGTCGGAGTTTTACTGCTTCCCTCAAACTCCTAACTTTTTTATAAACATGAATCTCAACGCAGCTATCAGATATCAAAACAAGGCCTGGCCTTACTGAAACAATAAAAAATGGGATGAAAAAATGGTAAGTATGGATCCTAGATAGGAGTTCTACGAAGCCACAGTAATTTAATATACTAAAATAACATTTTTTTCTTTCATGGAAATTATTCCCGTCAAAGAACAGGATAAAAATGAAATAATTGAAATTTCTAAGCACAGTTTTGAATGGGGTGATTACATTGACCAGGTTTTTGATTTATGGTTAAAAGAAGGAATATTCATAAAAGCAGTAGAAGGAAATAAAATCCTTGGTTTTCTTCATATTAAATTATATGACAGATTTTCCTGGTTTGAGGGATTACGTGTTAGCCCGGAAGCAAGAAGAACAGGTGTAGGTACAGAACTTACAAAAATGGCTATATATCTTTCTGAAAAGAAAATAAACAGGTTAATGATACGTGAATCTAATAAACCATCACTTGCACTTTCAAGTAAGCTTTCATTTTATGAGATTGATAGAGTCTATTACAAAGAAGGCGAAAAAATGGATTTTAATGATATATTAAAAAAATATGGATTGAAAAAATTGAAAAATCATTTGAAAGACAATTTTGTTAATGACTGGGTATATTTTGATTACTTTTATTATAACGATTACATTTATGGAAATGATTCGGGCCTGAAATTGATTAGAACGGATCCACCTTTCATTCTTAGTGGAAGTATAGAAGAAGAAAGTTTATCAAAAAATAATGGCGATGAATGTTTTATCGTTTTTGAAAGGACATCACCTTGATAGACCGATCTTTTCAAGAAATATTTTTACATTATCGTTTACAAAGAGCGCTGCTAATATGCCATAAATAAATATTATCACAAAATCCCTAATGGGCACAGGTGTAATAAGACCAAAACCGAATATTGAGAGCAATGAAACAATGAGCATGTCTGCAACTATTGAAATAGTAAGCGTTTTTCCTGGAGCAGTTTTCCAAAAATGGTCTCTTTCCCTTACAACAATAGGGGTTAATAGGCCGAAGAACATCATTTCAGTAAAGAAAAATGTGTGCATTACATGGATGTTATGAGAAAGGTTCAAATAATTAAGACCTATAAAAAGTAAAGTGAACATTTCTAAAGTTGTGAATGTGCCAAGGGAAATGCTAAATTTTACAAGCTTAGAAACATTCCATTTTTCAGGACTTCTAGATCCCCTTTCATTATCAGTAGAAAGTGAAATAGTAACAAAATCAATAAGGAAGAGAAAAAGTATAATATCTAGTGCAGATAATACATAATAACCTGTGATCAAAAAGGCAAGTGCTACAAAAACTGCAATTTCAAAAGTTTTTACTATTTTATTCAATACCCATGTGACTATCCTCTGATAGATTGTTCTACCAACTCTTACCAGATCAACAATATTCGAAAGACCCTCTGATGTTAGTACCACGCTTGCAGCACCTTTGGCCACATCAGTTGCATTACTTACAGCTATTCCCACTTCTGCCTGCTTTAATGCAGGTGCGTCATTAATGCCATCACCTGTCATTCCAACAATATGGTTCTTAGCCTGCAAACTTTTTACAATGATATATTTATCTTCAGGATAAATTTCAGCAAATCCATCACTTTCTTCCGCTAACTTGGCAGCATCTATAGGATTCTGATTTTTAAGGCTCTTTATATCAGAACTTTTAACGATTCTATTACCGAGACCAATCTCCTTTGCTATTTCTTTAGCTATTGGTTCAGCGTCACCCGTAAGCATTTTAACAGAAACACCGAGTTCCCTTAATTCTGAAATGAGTTTTGGCGTATCAGGTCTGGGTAAATCGTATAAGGCGACTAGACCACAGAATTTGTATTGAGAATCATATATAATTGATACTGCGAGTGTCCTATATCCCTTCAATGCAAATGAATCCATCGCGGCCTTTATATCAGGCGTTATTTCCTGTTTGCAAAGATCTGCAATTACATTCACTGCACCCTTTGCAATTCTTATTTCTTTTCCATTTTTTTCTACAATAGCCTCAGTCCTTCTGGTAGATGGATCAAAAGGAAAAAATTGCTTAACTTTGTAATCAGAAATTTTTAGATTTTTTGATCTCGCATAATTTATGAAAGCCAGATCGATTGGATCTTGGTTTGCTTCCTCAGATGCTAGAGCACCGTATAGAGCTAGTTCTTCTTCTGTACAGTCCATGGGCATTAAATTTGTAATTGAAAGCCTGTTCATTGTTAGAGTTCCTGTTTTATCAGCACAAACTGTGTCCATAGAAGCAGCATCTTCAATTGCACTTAATCGTGTAATCAATGCTCCTTTTTTAGCTATTTCAAGAGAGCCTACAGCCATACTTACAGTGAACATCGCAGGTAATGCCACTGGAACAGCAAATACTATGAGTACAAGAGCTAATGGTATAACATATAAAATATTCAATCCATGTATATAAGTAACTATAAACATTGCCGCTATAAGAACAATTACAATTAAAAGCAGATAATCAACAATTCTTGTTGTTATCTGTTCCATATGAAGTTTTGGCCTTGCTAACTGAACTAGTTCAGTTGTTTTACCGAAGTATGTATTCTTTCCAGTTTTTATGACCACTGTCGTTGCCTCATTTCTCCTTATTATGGATCCTGAAAAAAGTATGTCATTTTCTTTCTTTATAACGGGCATTGATTCTCCAGTTAATGCTGACTGATCTACTTCTAGTTCCGTAGCAGAAACGATCTTCAGATCCGCAGGAACAAAGTCACCTGCTCTAACTCTTACAATGTCACCTGGAACGAGTTCTCTAGATGGATATAATTTCCATTTCCCATCCCTCAATACCCTTGCATTTACCTGAAGCTTTTTCCTTAATAGTTCAACTGCCTTTGATGCCTTTTCCTCCTGTGTAAAGCCAATTATTGCATTTACAACAAGCAATGCTGCAATTATGTAGGCGTCCAGATAGCTGTGAATTATGTATGAAAATACCATTGTTATTTCAAGCATAAATGGTGTAAGACCGTAAAATTTCTTAGCTAACCTTTTAATAGAACTTTCTTTTTTTTCTATTACTTCATTATAACCAAATTTTTTTGCCCTCTCAAGTACTTCCTGATCCGAAAGACCCTTTTCTTTGTCCACATTTAAAATTTTTAATGTTTCTTCTGATGAAATTTTTTCAAAGTTTTGTTCTACCATGCTAATCATCTTCTATTTTTTCAATCTAGATATCTTTGTGAATGATTCATTATATTTATCATTTTTCAATGCAGTTTAAAATTTTTAATTTCACTTCATAATAAAAATATTTACAAAAATTTTATGTAATCACCTCACATATATTTTTCAAATGAAAAATGAAAGAATTATCATTTTGTTTTTAATTTCAACACTTTCACAATTACCTTTATCCTTGATTAGATTTATAATCCCAATATATGCTAAAAGCATTGGGGCAGATACTTTTATTCTAGGAATGATGGGTAGTGCCTATGGCCTTGTTTACATAATCCTTGCACCTTATTTCGGAAAAATTTCTGATAAAATTGGGCATAAAAAGATGATAATCTGTGGTCTAATTATTTATGCACTTGTAGTTCTTATTTATCCATATATTCAGAATCCTTTATTTTTGATCTTTATAAGAGGAGGAGAAGCTTTAGGAATGGCTATGGTTTGGCCTTCAATAGAGGCTTTTTCACAGATAGTTAAAGAAGAAAAAATAGAACATTCTATAATGATTTACACATTATCATGGAGCATAGCAGCATCTGTTGCACCCTATATTGGTGCAATATTTATTGATGATTTTAAGATTGCAATTTTAATTGTTTTTATTGTTTCTATTTTTGCTGCGATTGTTAGTATATTTATCCCTACATATAAAAATTTAAAAATTAATATTAAAGAAAGAAAATTCGATCTTTTTAATGAAATAGTAATACCTATTTTTATTTATGGATTTAATTCTGCCATAATATTATCATTTTATCCTGCATATGGTGATTTCATAGGCTTGGGTGTTATGAAAACAGGAATTATTTTAACAGTATCCGGATTATTTATGGTTATTGCTTTTATATGCTCCGGCACTATTATTTCAAAATATAATAAAATATGGATTACATTTTTAGGCATTGTTTTCCAATTCCCGTTCTTTTTTGTATCATATTATAATGCCTTTTACATACAATTGATTTCTCTTTCCCTGATATTTTTTGGCCAAGGTTTAATATATTTCAATGTGCTTGTAAATATAGTAATTTCATTTTCTAATAATGTTGGTTCAAAAACTGGTTTGTTTGAATCTTCTATAGGTTTGGGTTTTATCTTAGGCCCTCTGTTGGGAGGTCTTCCCACAATTTTGAAATTTCATTTTCCATGGATAATATCCTTAATATTTTCAATAATTATTTTTTTCATCTACGCTAATTTTTTAATAAAATTATATATAAAATAAAAATATTATAAAATCTTGAAACACCTTAGATAAAATTAAATACTAAGAATTAGATGAGGTTTTTTAGAGATGGTTTCTTATGGCTGAAAAAGTAAGTACAAAAATAAAAGTGATTGCAGGAATTATGACAGCAATACCTTTTATTGCATTGATCCTAATACCTACATACAATACTGTAGATCCTGAACTTGGGGGAACACCATTCTTTTACTGGTACCAGATTCTATGGCTTTTCCTTTCGGCTGCCCTATTCCTTTCTGCTGGACTGATATGGCATAAATATGGAGGCGATTGAATATGCTAGGATTAGCAGGTATAACAGTATTTGTAGCGTTATTTGCTGTATTCATTTTCCTTGGTTTTTATGCAAGGAGATGGAGAAAAGGAGATTTAACAAAACTTGATGAATGGTCTCTTGGTGGTAGAAGGTTTGGTGCATTTGTTGTATGGTTTCTAGTAGGTGCAGATCTCTACACAGCATATACATTTATAGCTATTCCATCATCTGTTTTTAGTGTAGGCGCAATATTCTTTTTCGCTGTACCTTATGTATCAGTAACATTCGGTATAGCTATGTGGGCAATGCCTAAGCTTTGGAAAGTATCAAAGGAAAAGGGTTATGTTACTGCTGCGGATTTTGTAAAGGACAATTTTAATAGTAGGAATCTTGCAATTCTTGTAGCAATTGTTGGAATAGTTGCTGAACTTCCATACATAGCTCTACAAATTGTTGGCATGTTTTCAGTTCTTACCGTAATGTTATATGGAATTTCAAATTTGGTTGTTGTTTCAGACATTGCGCTAATACTATCATTCATAATTTTAGCAATATTCACATATACTAGCGGATTAAGAGGTGCAACATTAACAGCTATATTCAAAGATATTTTAATACTTACAACAGTTGCATTGGTAATTTTGGTCGTTGCCATAGCGGGAAATTTTCAAGCAGCATTTTCTTCATTGCCCGCTAAGTATTCTCACCTTTTGCCTGTTCAGGTAAATGCCTACTGGAGCTTATTTTTAATGAGTGCCCTTGCACTTTACCTTTATCCTCACGCTGTTACAGGGTCGCTAAGTTCAAAGGATAGAAAATCATTGAGGTTAAGTCAATCACTCTTACCACTTTATGGTGTTGGTCTTGCATTTCTTGCCCTTTTTGGCGTTTTGGTTTATGCAAACCATTCAGCAATGCTTTTCTTGAAAAGTTTTCCGGTTGCTTCGAGGGGTACATATGTTGTTCCTGGAATGATACTTTTCACTCTTCCTGACTGGCTTTCTGGACTTGCATTTTTAGGCATATTTATTGGTGGTCTTGTTCCAGCTGCAATAATGGCAATTGCACAGGGCAATTTACTAACAAGAAATATCGTAAAGGAAATATCACCTGAAATAAAACCAACAACAGAAACAAAAATAGCAAAATATTCAACAGTAATATTTACATTTATTGCACTAGGTTTCGTTTTCCTATTTCCCCTTACTTATTCTGTTCAGCTTCAGCTTCTAGGAGGCATACTAATACTACAAACACTTCCTTCTGTATTCCTAGGTCTTATGACGAACAAACTCAGCAAATATTCTTTAATGACAGGCTTGCTTGTTAGCATTGGACTTGGCATATATTTAATGGAAATTGCAAACAAATTCAGTACATGGACAACAACATTGATACCAACAGGTTTTGGTCCTCTTTTTATAGGATTGATAGCTTTAGCTGTGAACGTAGCAATAGTGTTAATATGGTCTGGAATAGCTCTATTAATTAAAAAATAATTTTTTATTTTTTATTTCATTTTTTCAAGGAAATTTTTTATAGCATTATTTACATTTATTTCTACTGGCAATATGATTACCCAAATCTCTTTTTGATTTTTTGGTAAAATAACCATATTTCTTTCAAATCCATTCAAGATTACAATATCAGGACCTTTTAAATGAAGTTCGTTATAGGCACTAATAGACCCCATATATATTGTGGCACACATTATTGAAAACGTCTCTTTATCAATGTAATCTGGTAATATACTTTCAACTAATAGCCCATCCTTCCTAATTGACGCATATCCTTCAATGCCTAGCTCTTTTAATTCATTTTTCTCGAGCATATTGCCACTTCATATATGCAAAATTCTTTATTAAATACTTTCAATCAAATCACAGGTATTAGACCCATGTTTGGAAATCCATTAGAATTATTTATATCTATGCCATAATAGAGCATTTCAGTTTTTATGCTGTATATGACGGATAAGTTTCAATTAAAACTAGCCTAAGCAAATAATCCGATTTAAAAATAACTTTTCTGACTTAGATATATAATGATATATTTTTCTTAGAATTATGTACATAATCAACTTTTGCAAATAATATTTAAATAAAATCTATTCTAATTATAGAATATAATATTTAAATATTTGAATTACATATTCTAAATTAATGAAAAGATTTTACGCAATATTTATTGTTCTTATTTTAGTAATCACTTTCTTTTCAGGATTAGCTATGGCAGAGCAATCTGATACAAAAACACCCATTAAACATGTAATAACTATTTTATTTGAAAACCATACATTTGATAATTTTTTCGGTATATTTCCATATGATAAATACTCCTGGAATGAGGCAATAATAAAAAATATGTCCATACCCGATAACCTTCTAAATACCAGTTATTTAAATAATTTAAAACCTTTGCCCGACAATGAATATTCAACGCCTGACCCTATTGAGGGCTATACAGCCTATCATATTGACTGGAACAATGGAAAGATGAACAATTTTATAAATGGGAGTGGTCCACAGTCAATGGAATATTTTACATCTTATCAACTGGGACTTGAATGGGCAATAGCATCGGAATATGCAATTGCAGATCAATACTTTGCTCCCCAACTCTCTGAAAGCGCACCAAATACGCTCTATTACATTTCCGGATTCACACCAGTAATCAATGATTATGGTCCACCTCCTTCTTTTCCATTTAATGAAACGATATTCGGTGAATTGAATAATTTTGGCATTTCCTGGAATATTTATGTTCAAAATAAAAGTACAAATAATTTCGACAATCTTCAACAATTCATATATGACTGGAATGGATATTCAAACCACTTGGAAAATTGGACCGATTTGGTAAATGAGGCAAAAAATAATACTTTGCCAGCTGTAAGTTATGTTTTCTCAGAAAATAGTAACGGATTCAGCCAAGCACCGCCAGATAATGTTGAAAAAGGTGAAATATGGCTTGCATACCTTATTAATGAAATTGAAAACAGTCCGGTCTGGAATTCTACTGCAATATTTATCACTTATGATGATCCGGGAGGATACTATGATCATGTAGTTCCACCTAAGCTTGACGGTGTACAACTGGGAATGCGTCTGCCCTTGATCATTGTTTCACCATATGCTAAAGAGGATTATGTATCTAAAACTTTGATGGCACATACGTCCATAATTGCTTTTATAGATTATAATTGGGATTTACCTGCATTGAATAATTTTGTTGATGAATCAAACCTTCCATTAGATATGTTCAACTTTAACCTTACATATAAAAATAATAATCTCATAAGGGCACCTATAAACATTTTAAACCAGAAATTCCTTCCATCAGGATTAAATCTTTCAATAAATCCTATAAATGTGACATTGAATTTCTCAAAACTTTTTCCATTTCAACCACAGTTTAATTATTCATCCCTGCCATATTCAAGGATAGGATACTCAAACATTTCACTTCAATCACTAGGTGTTGAAAGCTATATTAAAAAAGATTTTTCTTATGTACCTTTCTATTATGAACCAATATTTTTCCTGTTTCTGATCATTCTAAATATTGTAATTCTATATTTTTATGGTGGTAAAAATGAAAAATAATTTTTTAAAATTTCTTTATCTTGAAATAGGATCAACAGTGTTTTCAGTATTCTCGGTATTAACAATATCATATTTTATGAACATAATTTATTTGATAGGAGATCCAAGACAACTTGATTCACTGTTTGAAGGAATAGTAACAGGATCTTTTATTTATTCCATCTTAGGTTCATTTTTTGGGAAGAAATCCATTGGGATTGGATTGATCATAACAGGGATTTCAATAACAATTTCAACCTATTTGCTCTATTCTCAATCCCTGATTATAACCAATGAGGACTTATTTTTAATTAGTTTCCTTGTAGCATCACCAATCTTGCCTATAACACTATTTTTTGAGAACAAATTCAGCGTAAAGAAAAGTTTAAAAGTTTTATTTTCAATAATTTCAGGTGCCCTCTTTATCTTATTTATTCTGATATTTGCCATACTTTATGAAAAATCAGGTCAAACAATACTTCCACTTGGCATATCATTTTTTGCATATATTTCAATTTTCATTTCAGTTTTATTATTGATTAAAAAAGAAAAAGGAGTGGATCTTAATGCCTGAAAAAATTTATGTATTATGGGGTGATAAAAATAAAAAATTTGGTGCTAATAATAATCTTTTTAATTATATTTATAAAAAACTAGACATTAAAAATGAGAATGTTTGGGATGGATACTATTTCATAGATGATTTAAACAGAAATGAAGATCTCTATAGAATTTTAAAAAATTGCCTTACAGATGAAAAAATTTCTTTTGATACAAAAGAAAGGTTTATCCATTCTATAGGCAGGGGATCTATAGAATATATATGGTTGCTTGAGAATAAAAAAATTAGAATTGTGGATGCAGTAGTTTATCCAGATGAGGACGAAATTGAATGCCTTCTAAGAAACATTGGTAATGATTGTGAATTGATAGCATTTGGAGGAGGAACATCTGTAACAGGAGGTGTATTACCTACTGGAATGAAAAAATTTACAGTTAGCATTGATACAAAAAATTTTAATTTTTTATCAATAGATAAGGAATCTATGATTCTAGAGGCAGGTGCGGGCATCAGAGGACCTGATTTAGAAAATGAACTGAATAAATCAGATTTGACGTTGGGAAATTTTCCAGAATCATTTGAATATTCCACTTTAGGAGGCTGGATTTCGACAAATGCAGCTGGACAGGAATCAAACAGATATGGTAAAATCAAGGACATGGTTATGGGTGTTAAACTTGTTACACCAACAGGCATTTATTCAGATCATAAAGTACCTGCGGAATCTGCATTTTTCAAGGTGTCTGATATAAGTGTTGGAAGTGAAGGTACGTTCGGCATAATTACAAGGGCATGGTTAAAATTGCACAAAAAACCAGAAAACTTGTTTTTCAAATCCATAATGTTTAAAAATTTTATTGAAGGTATTGAAGTTTTAAAAAAGGAATTTACAGCTGGAAAATCACCCATTGTTTCAAGGCTTTCTGATGAGCAAGAAACATACCTTTCTATTCTTGCTATAAAGGATAATTTTTTAACCAAAATTTTCAAATTCTATTTAAAGCAGAAAAAAGTACTTGAAAATGGATCAATACTTATTTTAATGGATGATAAGAAAATATCAATGAAAGATGGAATAAATCTTGGATCCATGCCTGCAAAATACTGGTATCAGACAAGGTTTGATAGACCGTATATGTACAATGAACTCCTAAAGCATGGCATAGTTGCAGAAACAATTGAAACATCCTCTCCTTGGTCCAATGTGGAGAAACTTTACAAAGATGTTATATCATCATTTAATGAAGAAATGGAGAGAATCGGGATCAAAGGTTTAATCATGTGTCATGCCTCTCATGAATACATCTCAGGAACAGCATTATATTTTACCTTTATTTTTTATTCCGTAAATGAAAGAGAAAAAATTCTTAATTTACTTAGAAATGCAGTAATTACATCCATGATAAATGCTGGAGGTTCAATATCACATCACCATGGAATAGGCACATATTTAACCGATCAGTTTCCATTATACAAGGGAAATGCTTATTCAATCATAAAATCTATGAAAGAAAAGCTTGATCCTGAAAACATTCTTAATCCAGGCATAATAAAATGAAATTATTTATATCTCAATAACCTTTCTTACAGTAGTAATGGCAATCCTTGCATCCATTACACCTGCTGGTAATGCAATAATTGATTTTACAGGACTTACTGGTATTGATGCTGGGCTAGTATGGCTCATTATTGCAATTATTGCCGGTCTTCTTACTTCCTTTGCTTATAGCCAAGAAAAAAAGAAAGGTTTATAAACCCTAAAATAATAGCATTAAATAGATGGTAACAAATAAAGAATATAAAAAATACGATTTATTAAGCAAAATATCATTGGCTGGTATAATAGCCTCAGTTATATACTTGATCATTTTCATTTTAATGAATACACATTAATTGTCTTTTTCCTTTCATAAAATTTCATGTTTATGAAAATTTTTTTTATTGTTAATCCAGCCGCAGGAAACGGGAAGGCTAAAAAATATTGGGAAATTTACAGTAAAAATATATTCAGTGAAATAGGTATTCAGGATTATGCTTTTACAAAATATAAAGGGCATGCTACAGAAATAGCAAGAAAGATTTCAGATGAAAAATATGACTTAATTGTTTCTTGCGGGGGTGATGGAACGCTAAATGAAGTTATAAACGGCTTAACAGGCTCGGATATAAGAGTTGGTCTGTTACCCCTTGGAACGGGCTCGGATTTTGGAAAAACCATAGGAATTAGAAATTTGCAAGATTTTTTAAATTCTATTAAAAAAGGAAAAATTGTCTCCGTGGATTTAGCTCTCGCTGAATTCCCAGAGCAACAGAAAAGGTATTTTATTAATATTCTAGAGATTGGATTCGGAGCTAAAGTAATGGATTATGTAAACAGGCATAAATTGCTTGGAAAATATTCTTTTCTTTTTGGAGTATTTGCAACAATTTCCACAATGAAAAAATTTAATCTGGAAATTACCTTTAACTCACAATCCATGTCATTTTCAACAATTGAAGCAATAATTGCAAACGGCAGATACTTTGGTGGTGGCATGCTAGCTTCCCCAGAGTCTAGTATTAAAGATGGCATTCTCGATATTCACATATTGAAACCCTTTTCCAAATTTAAATCTGTTTTAAATCTTAAGTATCTCATTAACGGTGAGTATATTAAAAAAGGATATGCATATAATTTTTCAACATCAGAAATATCTATTAAAAACAAAGGAGATCTTGTGGAAATGGATGGGGAGGTTGTTGGAACAACACCTTTGAACATTTCAATTAAAAAAGGGGCAGTGGACTTCTTAGTACCATAGTTTTACCATTTTCTAAGCCTATAATACCTTTCAAGAAGAGATTTTAGTTCATCATCTCCAGTAGCTGATTCATCTGGTTCACCAGGAATAGGTAACCTGACAATTTTAGGTAACCAATCATCTTCTTTTTTAAGTCCCAGAGATTCATTTATTTTTCTTTTTAAATTTACAATTTTTGAGCCTATTTCCATCATATCGTTCAAGTCAAATTCCAGTCCCGTTGCATAATTATAAGCCTGCACTATATCCTGAGGTGAAGGTTGTGCATAATAACAGATAATAAGTGAATTATAAATCTGCCTGTAATCCTCTGTTTTAATCATGGACATTACCCTTTCATCAGAATCTACTGTCCATCTATCACCCATAGTTATGCCAATTTCATCGTGCGCACCACCTATGTCCACCTGATACATATCCCCCTGCATATGGTCAGCACCCCTAGAAGAAGTTGCATAAACAAGACCTTGCAATTTGAATGCCCTTGGATCATGCATTGGAATTTCCAGACCCTTTACAGTTGCAATATAATCCCTTTCAATGTTCTTTGAAAGTGCGAATTTTTCTAAGCCAAGGGAAAGATCTTTTCCAGGACCATTCAAATATGCAATATCATTAATGAGTTTTGAAATACCATTGAAACCGTTTTTAAAGTATTCACTTATTGCATCATCTTTGAGCATGTTGTTTTCAATATAAAATTTCAATGCTGAAACAAGAACACCAGTGCTTATTGTATCCATTCCCAAAGAATTTATCATGTGGTTCCATAACAATATTTTTTCCATATCCTCATTACCTAGAAGCGACCCAAAAGACGCGACAGTTTCATATTCAGGGCCATCAATTACCATATTTTTGTAATTAACGGATCTTCCACATCCAATAACACAAGAAGAACAGTGATAGCTCTTAACCTGAAATATTTCATTAAACTTCATGCTGCTCAGGGAATCATATGGAAAGTTATGGTCCCTAAAATAATTTGCAGGCACATCACCAAAGCCCTGACCTCCGTCTATCCATATCATACTTCCAAAGCTTCTAAACCCTGAAACAACAGGAGAGTCATAAATCTGCTTTGCTATTGTTCCAGCCAATTTATTAAATTCGTTCTTATTATGAAGAGGTACAATTTTTTCTCCATGTACCGCAATCGCTTTCAATTTTTTTGATCCAAACACCGCCCCAAGACCAGTCCTTCCAGCAGCTCGACCCTCATCGTTCATAACAGATGCAAAATGGACAAGGTTTTCACCAGCCGGCCCTATGGCCATTATTGAAAATTTCTCATTTTTATTTATTTTTCTTTGAGTTTCATAAATGTCAAGACCCCATAAAGAAGATGCACTTTCTATTTTTATTTCTTCATTTTTTATGTATATCAATTTTGGAGATTCCGCTTTTCCAGAAATTACAATACCATCAATGCCAGCTCTTTTTAATTCATAACCGAAATGCCCTCCAGAATTTGATTCACCTAAAAGATTTGTCTGAGGACTTCTGCTCACAATCTCATGCCTTCCAGAATTTGGAAAAGCTGTCCCAACAAAAGGACCTGTTGTTATAATTATTGGATTCCTTTCGTCAAAAGGTGTATAATTACCTCCAAACCTATTGAAAAGTATTGAACCTACACCAATTCCACCTATATATTCCTTCCATATATTGTTTAAATTTTCAAACCATATTTCACCCGATGTTAAATTTATAAAAAGTAAATTATCCCAGTATCCGGGCACTTTAATCACCATATGCAATGATAAATATTTTCTTAATATCTTCTTCACCAGCAATTACAGGATTGAATGCAAGTTCACTATCCATAAGTGCTTTTTCAGTTGCTTCATTAATCTTCGAGTAATATAAATCCCTTGAAATACCAAGATCTTTAACATAATATGGCTGACCTATCTCTTCATAGAATTTTTTTATGCCTTTAATTAAGTTTTCCATACCCAATATTTTTTCTATTCTTTTATATTTTTCATTTGTCTTTTGGTCCTGTGAATTAAAATCAATCACATATGGCAAAAATAATCCAACAGATGTACCATGAACAATATGGAAAGTAGCGCCGAATGAATGCCCCATTGCATGTGCAAGGGCAGTACCACTATTCGAAAATGCCAGTCCTGCCATCGTTGCAGAAAGATGAATTAAATCTTTTGCCTCCTCATCATTTTCCATAGCCTTTTTCAGATTATGATAAATTGTTTCAATTGATTTTTCAGCAAGAGCATCTGTTAATATAGTACTCGTATTTGCACAAAGAGCTTCAAATGCATGTACGAAGGCATCAACACCTGTAGATCTGATTATCTCTTTCGCATTAGGAGTTAAAGATGAGTCAAGAACTGAAACATCTGGAACGAGGTTATAATTGCCCAGAGCGATTTTTCTATTACCATCTGTTAATACTATACCAAATGAAACATCACTACCTGTTCCAGATGTAGTTGGTATTGCTAAAAGCTTGACATTAATTTTCAAAGGCTCAAATGGATTTACTTCCCTTAAATCCTTTTCAGGATATGAAAACTTTATTGCCATAGACTTTGCAAAATCCATTACGCTTCCACCACCAATGGCAATTATTGTATCAGGCTCATACGAAAAATTTTCCCCAAAAGCTTTCTCTACACTTTCAATGGAAGGTTCTGGATTTACTTCACTGTAAATTCTGAATTCTTTATTTTCTAAGCTTTTTTTTATTCTTTCACCATGTATTTTTATTATATTATTGTCCGTAACTATAAATAATCTTCTAGAGTCAGAAATTATTTCTGTTAATGATTCAATTATATCCCTTTGAAAATAAATTTTTCTGGGAAAAGTAAATAATGTCATATTTAATCCAAATATTTTGTAGGTATGCTCTGAGCTACTTTTACCATTGCAATGGCTGCAGATGCATATCTTAGTAGCAATGCCATATTTCCCTCTACCTTCATTTGTCCCGTTAGCATTGCCTGTGTTGGATTTATTTTTCCATCTATAATCTTTTTCCAGTTACCATATGTAGCTGTTAACTTGAAAGGTGCGCTCCTGGAAGTATCCTTAACGACCTCGCAATTTTCACAAATGCCGTCTTTTAAATATAATATAAAAGAATCAAATTCTGGTTTTTCTTTCAAATTTTCAATGTCTATCATTTTAAAAAGAATAGGATCCTTCCATCCCTTGCCCGTCTTGTTATAATCCGGTGATTCTTTAAGCCTTTTGCAGTACTCTATAACCCACTCTTCCGACGGAAACAATAATTTCTCTTCCATAATAATGGAAGTAAAATACCTTTATTTAACCTTTATTGCATTTTTGGTTTTATCTTTTTAAAGTATTCTTTTATTTCAGATCTCATGGATCGAATCTGATTTTCTAGGCTTTTATGCTCTTTTTTCAGTTCCTCAATTTCCTTTTTATATGCAATTTTATTTTTTAGATAATCTTCAATCTCATCAATAAAATCATCAATGCTCATAGATTCTTTTTCCAATTCTTCCTCCAGATTTTTCAAAAACATGGTTGATAACCCTAAGTCCAAAAGTTTCACCAGATAATCGCTTAATTTTGTAAAATTTTCAACATCCATATTTTTTGTTTTTAGAAGTTTTATTGCATTGTAAATTTCTTCCCATCTATCTAAAGAGAAATCTGTTTCGGATAGTAATTGAAAAAATTCACCGATCCTTTTTTCATCCAACCTGTACATGTTTAAATATTCCCGTATATTTTTTGCAAATTCAATTTCCCTGGACAAATATTTTTCTTCATTACTTAAATTTTTAATCTTTTGTTCAAGTTTTTCAATATTTTCATTAAGCTTTTTCAGCAATAATTCCTTTTCCTTTAATTCATTATTTAGTTCTCTTCCCCTGGATACCATGTTCTCAAGAGCATCAGGGATATCCGTATAATTTACATTTTTGTATTTGGAAAATTTTATCATTTTTTCAGCTGTCCTAACAAATTCTTCCCTATCATTTTCATCCATAGCGGAAAGTTCCTTTACAATTTTTAATGTTTTTTCCCTATCAAGATCCCTAAATATCTGATTGAACATATACCCTTGAATCAAATCTTCAACAGTAATTTCCTTAGATTTCATCAGTTTTGCAAGTTCTTTAAGTTCATCCGATATTTCAAGTTCGTTTGTAAAAATAGAAATATATCCATTTTTCCATTCCTCTATTAAATTCTTAACTTCTTCTACCGAAATTTTTAATTCTGAAGCTATTTTCTCAGGTGGGACATCGTTCAAATGATCAATTATTATTTTTTTCCTGCTTTTAAGTGGTACATTTTCCATTATTCTCTGACTAAGATATCTTTTTTTGCATATAACTTTATCTTAATTTTTAATGTAATAATAAATACATTAGAGAAATTTTAAATACATCAATGCAATTATGTATCATATGAAAACAAGAATAGATTTACCACAAGATGAAATGCCGGATTTCTGGTATAACATTATACCTGATTTACCAGAAGAACTACCACCTCCAAAGGATGAGACAGGAAGATCCATAGAAGTAATGAAAAAAGTAATACCAGCAAAAGTGCTTGAACATGAATTTATAAACGAGAGTAAAGTAAAAATACCAGAGGATTTAAAAGAATTGTATTATCAGGTAGGTAGACCAACACCAATTATAAGAGCAAAAAGATTTGAAAAATATTTCGATGCCCCTATTGAGATATATATGAAAATGGAAGGGTATACATTTTCTGGCTCTCATAAGATTAACAGTGCAATTGTTCAGGCCTATTATTCAAAAATGGATGGTGCATCTTTGGTAACAACAGAAACAGGTGCAGGGCAATGGGGTATAGCTGTTGCTCTTGCCTCAGCATTGAATGATCTTGAAGCAAAAATATTCATGGTTGGCGCATCTTATTACCAAAAAGCCTATAGAGTAGCTATGATGCAAATGCTTGGTAGCGATGTTAATCCAAGCCCAAGTCCATTGACAAACATAGGAAAAGAATTAATGAAGAATGAAAAAAACAAAAATGGTAGCCTTGGTATTGCAATAAGTGAAGCTGTGGAATATGCTCTGGAACATAATGGAAGGTATAATGTTGGGAGTGTTGTAAATGCGGATATATTATACAAAACAATTGCAGGTCTTGAGGCAAAAAGGCAATTGGAAACAATAGGAATTGAGCCAGATTACATTATAGGTGTTGTAGGTGGAGGTTCAAATTATTCCGGACTGGCATTTCCATTTTATAAGGATTATAAGAATGCAGAGTTCATTGCAGCAGGATCATCAGAGGTACCTAAAATGACGAAGGGAGAATATAGATACGATTATCCAGATACTGGAAAGATATTACCAATGCTAAAAATGTATACAATAGGTTACGATTTCATACCACCTCCAATTTATTCTGGTGGCCTTAGATATCATGGTGTTGCACCAACACTTAGCCTTTTAATGAAAAAAGAGATTGTTAAGGCAAGAGATTATGATCAAGATACAATATTCAAATTTGCAGAATTGTATTCAAGGCTAGAAGGATATATTCCAGCACCAGAAACATCACATGCTTTACCCATAATTAAAGAAATTGCAGAAAGTGCAAAGATTGAGAAAAAGAAAAAGAGAATACTCATGAGTTTTTCAGGACATGGGCTGCTTGACTTAGGTTCATATAGCAAAATGTATCAAAAAGAAGAGGAAAAGGTATTTTCACCATCATAAAATAGTAATGCTTTTAATATTTTTTAAATTTTTAATTTTTGGTATTATTTCACCGGGCAAAGATTCTTCCGTAATTATGTATAGCTTTGGTTCTTCTATGAATTCAGGATCTTCTACTATTGCCTGTCTAATGTTTATTTTGAAATCGGCAATAATCTTGCTCACAGATGCTATTATACCTGGCTCTTTTGGATCATATGCAGAAATAACAAGAACTCCAAAACCAATCTCCTTTGAAACATCCTTAAGGTTTACAGAGGATTCAAATTTTGAAAAGATATTTGAAATTTTCTTGTTAGAGGATATTGAGTCTATTGCAGATCTAACAACTCTTTGATCAACACCACATGCCCTTGCTAGCGATTTGTAAGGAATTTCTATATCATTACAATAAATCTTGCCACTTTTTACGGACAGACCGTATAAAACTATTTTCTTTGCCACCTTCAACTTTGAAGGCGAATCCTTGAAAAAATCCTCAACTATATTTTTAATTGTGCCTACCATATCATAAAATATATTTAAACATTATATTTAAATCTAACTAAAAAAAATTAAAAAGGTACACCAAAATCATATTTTGATAAAATTTCCTGAGCTGCGGCTAAACCGGATCCAAGTTTTAAATTGTATCCATTCTTCTTTAAAGCTCTTTCTATTGCTCCAATAGAAATCATGACCTCGGATGAACTCACTGAACCCATGTGTCCTATTCTGAAATACCTTTCCTTTATTTCGGGAATTAGGCCACCAGCAAACACAGTGCCATATCTCTCTGCATCAGAAAGAAAATTTTCCTGTTTTACACCTTCGGGCAAATATTGCACTGATAATGTATTTGCAAAAGATTCTTTCGGTAGCATTTCAAGACCAATCTCTTTAATTGCAGCTCTAAAGCTTTCACCTATTATTTCATGCCTTTTGATTCTCTTTTCTATTCCTTCATTCAAAATGTATGTAAGGCTAACATTCAAAGCAGTGATTAAATTTACATTTGGTGTTCCAAAATAGCCTGGCTTGAGCTCAAGCATATTTCTGAATACATTCTGCCATTTTCTGAGATCTGAAAAGAATGAGAGAGGTGGATTTTTCTCCATTATCTTTAATGCTTTTGGGCCTACGACACCCACAGCAAGGCCTGGAGGAACACCAAGTGCCTTCTGGCTTGCTGTGAATGCAACATCCACGCCCCAGTCCATGTGAAATTCTTCACCTCCAATAGAACAAACACCATCCACAACTAAAACAGTGTCAAGATCTTTAAAATAATTTGCAATTCTTTTGACATCATTTCTTATTCCAGTACTTGTATCAACATGAGTTACTGTTACAAGATCGTATTCATTTTCTCTTACCCTTTCTTGAACCTCGACTGGATCAGCAGCATATCCAAAAGGTGGCTTGTAAACATCTAAATTCTTTGTAAACCTTGAAAATAGGTCAACAAATCTATCTCCAAAATAACCCGTATTAACTACAAGAACTTTTGAATCTCTTTTTATGAAATTCACTGTACCTATTTCCATAGCAAGAGTACCAGATCCAGATAATATAAAGGGTAAAGCATTCCTGGCATCAAATAATTTAAGTGTTTTTTCTAACGTTTCTTTGAAAATAAAAAGAAATTCCTTGGATGTATGTGAAATTGTCGGCTGTGACATTGCACTAAGAACGTTTGGTTCATACTCTATTGGTCCAGGTATCATTAAAATTTTTCTCATAATGATTTAATACTAAATTTTTATTTAAAATTTACCCAATAGATTGGTTTGTTGAGTAATTATTTTTATCCATAAATGCCCTTATTTCTCTCATTTTTAGATTTTTCTCACATTTTATGGATATTTCATTGCTCCATATACATTCATTTCACCATAATTTTTTAATGTATCATATGCCCA
>JBMFTB010000030.1:0-19764 GCA_049967255.1 Thermoplasmata archaeon | reverse complement strand
ATACTATTTGTTAAATTTCTCTGTATTTAGCTTGTTTTATGCAAAAGTTTATTAATATCTTTTTATTATCTAATTATGTAATATGACATATCCCGAGTGGGTCTTGAAATACAGGACCAAAGGAACCCAAATTCGAGTCATAAAAGGCAATTATTATCTCTACAAAGTTCACAGTGTTTATAATAAAGATAAGAAAAGAGCGCAGCTCATTACCGATAAATATATTGGGAAGATAACTCCTGATGGCATAAAACCTCCAAAACATGAAAGAATTATTGAAGAGTTAAAGCACATTACGGCGAAGGAGTATGGGGCATCAAGGTTCATTCATATTATAGGTGAGGATATTCTTAATGATCTCAAAGGAATATTTTCAAATGGTGATTTGATATTTACCATGGCCGCAATAAGATTTCTGCACAGTTCACCGTTGAAGAATATGCAGTTGATCTATGATACATCATATTTTTCAGATGTATTTGAAATAGATCTATCACCGAGGATACTTGGGGATATTCTAAGGGATATAGGAATGGACAGGTCAAGAATAGTGAATTTTCTGAAAAATTATCTCTTAGGTGCTGAATATGTGGCAATAGATCTAACACACGTATTTTCATTATCGGAAAATGTTATATCGAGCATGATGGGCCATAATTCAAAGAATGAATTTTCGCCTCAGATTCAGCTTCTGTATCTTTTTGACATAGTTAAGAACGAACCCGCATACTACAGGATGCTTGTTGGATCTGTAACAAGCGTATCATCAATAAAGATCACAATGGAGGAAAGCGGAATAACAAATATTGTGTTGATAGGGGACAAGGGATTCTATTATGGAGATAATGTGGATGAATTGGAGCAGAAGAACATACATTACATACTTCCCCTGAAAAGGAATCTTTCAATCATAGATTATAATTATGATAAGAGGAGCATGAAATTTTTCTTTTTTGAAGGGCGTCAGATATGGTATTATGAAAAGGATCTTGGTAAAAGGAAGATAATATTGTTTCTTGATGAACATCTGAAAGCAGAGGAGGAAAAGGATTATCTTAAGAACATTAAGGATAACAATATGGAAGAATTTTATTCCAGGTACAGAGAGATGGGAACGATATCAGTAATTACGGGCCTGAATGAAAAAGGTGATAAGATATATGAACTCTTAAAGGCAAGGATAAATATTGAGCAACTTTTTGACACATTCAAAAACGTTCTGGAAGCTGACAGGACATACATGAGGGATGATTATGAGCTTGAAGGATGGATTCTTGTGAATTTTGTATCAATGCTTCTTTATTACAGGATCTACAACATATTAAGGGCAAAGAAAATGCTTAAGAATTATTCAGCAAGGGATGTACTATTACATCTATCAAGAATACATGAAATAAAGATAGGAAATCAATGGTTAAAGACAGAAATACCAAGAAAAACGAGACAAATAATTGAAAAACTTCAGATACCTATTATCTAAAATTTGAAAAGTTACGGATTATTTAAAGAGAAGATTGCAGCACTTAGGCAACCGTTCCGCAAGGAGGAAATTGAGAAGGATATCACAAATAGGCTGAATTTTGGAAAGAATTATATAATGAAACTATATTATAAATATATGGATGCAGTAATACTCTGTGGTGGCTTTGCGAAAAGGTTATTGCCCATTTCGGAATTTATACCTAAACCTATGTTGCCACTTGGTGGGAAACCTTTATTAGATCATATAATTGATCGAATAGTCAAATTAAAATTAGATAAGGTGTATCTTTCAGTAAATAAAAAATTTCAGGATCAATTTAAATATTATTCTTCAAAAAGAAATGACATAGAAATTGATTTGATTGTTGAACCAACTATGCGTGAAGAGGAAAAACTTGGAGCAATAAAAGGATTATATTTTGCCTTGGAAAAAATACAAAATGATGATTTTCTTGTTGTGGCTGGTGATAATTATTTTGACTTTGAACTTTTAAAACTTTATGATTTTTATTTTAATAAAAAATCAATTACAATTGGTCTTTATGATTTAAAAGATTATGAAGATGCAAAGAGATTTGGAGTGGTAGAAATTGATGAAAATAATAAAATAAAAAGTTTTGAAGAAAAACCAAATACCCCTAAATCAAAATTAATAAGTACTGGTATATACATATTTCCAAATAATATTAAATATAAATTAAGTAATTATATATCCTATAAAAACAACCCAGATCAATTAGGTCATTTCATTTCTTGGTTAATAAAAAATGAAACTGTGTACGGTATTCCTTTAAAAGGGAAATGGTATGATATAGGCACCATTGATACGTACAGAGAACTTTACAATTCCTTTTTACCATGATTATGATCTGAATTGATAATACATATCGACCAAAAGAGATGTGAAAAACATTTTTTTAAGAGATTAGAAATGGTCTTTCTTACCCACAATTTGGAGGCTGGATATCATGGATAATGTAATGAAGAGAGATGGTTCAATTGTTAAATTTGATAGAAAAAAAATTACGCTTGCTATTTACAAGGCTATGAAGGCAACGAATATTGAAAATTACAATGAAGCGGAAAGATTGACAGATTTAGTTATAAAAAGACTTATGGAGCAAAACATAGAAGTACCAAAGGTAGAAGAAATCCAAGATATTGTGGAAGAAGTTTTAATGCTTGAAGGTTATACGAATGTAGCGAAGGCATATATACTTTATAGGGAAAAGAGAAAAATAATTAGGGAACTTAAAAAGGCATATGGAGTAAAGGATGATTTAAAACTTTCAATAAACGCTATCAAGGTACTAGAATCAAGATATCTTTTAAAAAATGAAAAAGGTGAAGTGATCGAAACACCAAGTCAAATGTTTGAAAGGGTAGCAAAATACATCGCACTTGTTGATATTTTATATGATGATGGAATTTATGATATTAATGCTTCAAACAAGCCCTGGCCCATAGAAGATTCTAGAGAAAATCCATTAACTTACTGGGAATATGATATGCTAAGAAGGGCTTACAAAATACTGAATGAAGAAGGAAGAATGAAGGCCCCTTTTAATGAAGTAATAAACAGATTAAAGGAAAAAGAAAAAGAGATTGAAAAAACAGCTATGGTTTTCTACGATTTGATGAGTAAAAAGCTTTTCATTCCAAATTCTCCAACACTAATGAATGCAAATACGGAAATAGGGCAGCTTTCTGCATGCTTTGTAATACCAGTTGCAGATTCAATGGATGGTATATTTGATGCTGTAAAATCTGCAGCTTTAATACATAAGTCTGGAGGAGGTACGGGATTTTCATTTTCAAGGTTGAGGCCAAAAGGTGATATTGTTGGCTCAACCAAGGGTGTTGCTTCTGGTCCATTGAGTTTTATGAGAATTTTCGATGTTGCGACTGATGTTATAAAGCAGGGTGGAAAGAGAAGAGGTGCAAATATGGGCATTCTCAGAGTAGATCATCCGGACATTCTGGATTTTATCACAAGCAAGGATTCAGAGAATAAAATTCTAACCAATTTCAATATTAGTGTTGCTGTAACCGATGAATTTATGAGGGCACTTGAAACAAATGGAACATATTCATTAAAGAATCCAAGAAATGGGGAAGTTGTAAAAATGATGGAAGCGAGAAGGGTATGGGATCTCATTGTTTCTCATGCCTGGTCCACGGGCGACCCTGGCGTAATATTCATAGATGAAATAAACAGATATAATCCGACACCACAGTTAGGCCAGATAGAAAGCACAAATCCATGCGGTGAACAGCCATTATTGCCTTATGAATCTTGCAATTTGGGTTCAATAAACCTTTCATTGGTTGTGAATGAAAATGGTGAAATAGACTGGGAACTTTTCAGGCATATTGTGCGCGAATCCGTTCATTTTCTAGACAATGTTATTGATGCGAATAAGTTCCCGCTCCAACAAATACAGGATATGACGAGAAAGACGAGGAAAATTGGTCTTGGTGTCATGGGTTTTGCAGAAATGCTTATAAAGATGGGAATCCCATATAATTCCGAAGAAGCACTTGAAACAGCTGAAAGGGTGATGAAATTCATAAATGATGTGAGCCATGAAATGAGTATTGAACTCGCACAAAATAGGGGTGTATTTACAGCATGGAAAGATTCCATATGGGATAGGAAGGGTATCAGAATTAGAAATGCAACCACTACAACAATTGCACCAACAGGAACGATATCAATAATTGCGGATACAAGCTCTAGTATAGAGCCACTTTATGCACTTTCTTTCATTAGAAACGTGCTTGATGGCCAACAGTTGCTAGAGGTAAATCCATTATTCGAAGATTATGCTAGAAAACATGGTTTTTACAGTGAGGAACTAATGCGTGAAATAGCAAGAACAGGATCAATACAGCATTTAAATCTACCGGATGATGCTAAGAAGATTTTTTTGACAGCACATGATATTGATCCTGAATGGCATGTAAGGATGCAGGCTGCATTTCAGAAATACACGGACAACGCTGTGAGCAAAACAATAAACATGCGTAATGATGCAAGCATTATGGATGTTGAAAATGCATATATGCTCGCTTACAAGCTAAAATGCAAAGGCATCACTGTATACAGGGATGGGAGTAAGAGCGTTCAGGTTCTTGTAAAGGGTGCTGAAAAGAAGGAAGAAAAGGAAAAAGTGCTCGAATGGGATCTTAAAGTTAAGGTTGACGATCTTGTAAAGATTGACAGCACATTTGATGCAGCTTGCCCTACGGGCAAGTGTGACCACTGATGAAAACGATCGTAGTAAAAATGGATATTGAAAAGCTTGGGATACCGAGTAAACATTTTTATCTGCACGATAAAAAACTTGTAATAAACAGGATCATTAATTATGATGGTACTCACATAGCCTATGTGGCTGAATTAAGTAGAAGCGATTTTGTTGATGAGAAATACATTGCTGAAAAGAAAAATGAATTAATTAAAAGGTATTCATTAGAATCTTTTGAGATACTAAAAATAGACAGAAAAAACAATACATATGTGGTAATAATTGTTCAGAAAATGCCCGAGATATTCAAAGAGATTTATGAAATTATGGGTTATGATGCATTCATTGTTTCACCCATAATAATTTCAAAGGACCAGATACTTGTTTCCATAATAATTAAAGAATCAAAGCTTGAACAATTACAGAAAATACTTGACTCATTTGGAATAAAATTTACACTGGTGAGAAAAATTGAAATGCCCAAGAAGGACGATATAACTGTAAAGCAATGGACAATTGTTCTTGAAGCAATTTCCATGGGTTATTACAGCATACCAAAGAAGGTTAGGTTAAGGGACATCGCAAAAAAATTCAACATATCAGTGCCAGCGGCAGAAAGAATGCTAAGGAGAGTGGAAATAAAAGCAATAGAAAATATGTTTAAACCTTTCCTTTGATATTTTCAACAAGATAAAGCAAGTATTTCCTCTCGTCATTAATACTTTTTATTCCTATTGCGATTGAAACTATGGAGCCAAGTATGGATAAGAGAAGAAGAAAATGCCCGAAATTACCCGTGGTTGTAAAAAATACACCTGCGGCAAGGGAAATGCCCACAATGGAACCAGCAATAGTATAAATGAAATATATAACAGTTGATATGCCACTATTTATTCTTTTTCTGAGTGTAAAAATATCATCAAGCATTCTCAGTTTTTTGTATAGGGATGAAATCAATTCAGAATCCTTGCAATTATCTTTCAAAACATTATCTATATTCCTATCTAACAATAGAATATCCTCCTTTATTTTTTCTTCTGTGGGCAATTCTCTTATTCCTGTGAATTTTTCAATAGCCTCTGTCAATAAATTTTCCATGGGCAGAGGAAAACATTAAGCTTATTAAAGTGTTATTTTTATTTCTTTTTATGATGTATGACTTTAGAAGTAAGAATGCAGTAGTTACAGCTTCAACAAGCGGCCTTGGTTTTGCAACAGCAAGATCGCTAATACAAAATGGTGCGAACGTAACCATTTGCTCAAGATCTATGGAAAATGTTAAGAAGACACTCGAAAAATTAGGTGATAAAGCGAATGGCTTTTCATGCGATCAATCTTCCCCCGGATCCGTAGAAAATTTCATAAAAAACGTAAAATCCATTTATAAAGAATTACATTATTTTGTTTACATTCCTGGTGATCCAAGGCCTGGAAGATTTTTTGACCTGGACATGGATGACTGGTATAGGGCAAGCGATATACTTTTGCACTCAGCTGTGAGGATGATTAGAGAATTTTCAAAAATTATGGTGAAAGATTCATCCATTGTCATTTCTACTTCAATTGCAATAAAAGAACCTTTGCCTGACCTAGCACTTTCAAATGTAGTCAGGCTTTCACTTGCAGGCCTAGTAAAAACAATATCAAACGAGCTTGCACCGAAGGGTATAAGAGTGAATGGCATTGTCCCTGGATATTTCCTTACTCCCAGGCTTGAAAAGATCATGGCTATGAGAAAAACAGATTTAAATGAAATATCAAAGCCAATACCAATCAGGAGAGTAGGAGATCCTGAAGAATTTGCAAATTTGGTCCTGTTTTTACTTTCACCCCTTTCATCTTATATTACAGGTTCAATGGTCACCATTGATGGCGGTTTATCAAGAACCATTTTCTAATTCTTTATATAGTGATATCTATTTTAGGTCGCGATGTTAGAGAAACAGTTTGAGGTGTTCAGTAAATTCGTAAAAAAGAATGCTCTGAAGTTTGTCATATTATGGATAATTATACTTGTAATTTTCATGCCTTTTTCAACAATGCTTTTTTCTGAGACATCATATAACATAGCTTCAAGTGTTGTTCCCAGCAATACCATGTCCTCTAAGGCATCCAGTATACTTTCAGAAGAATTTCCGTCCCAGAATACATCAAACAACTCCACAGTAGATCTTGTTTTGATTGAAAACGCCAACGTGAGTAATCAGACAGTAATAAAAACAGTAATAAACATGCAGAATGCAGTTCTTTCAAATGAAACACTGAAAAAATACAATGTATCTGTGAGCGATATTTACACAGCTGAAAAACAGCTCCTTCTTAATTTCTCAAAAAACACAAAATTGCTTTTCAATGGTACATATGCCATGAATAAGAACACCAAGTTTATAGTGTCTTCTCTGATTGATCTTGGAAACTTTTCAATTTTATATATAAATGGTATTCTTGTTCTGTACAAGAATGTAAGATCAAATTATGTTGAACTGGTAAATAATACCAATAATTCACTTTCCCTGGAATTCGGCATACCTGATTATTTCACACACGTGTTTCTTTATGCCATAGAAAATGGATATTCCATAAATACATCAACGTTTATTGCATACCAGGAAACACTATCGTTCATAAAAAGCAATTTAACATTCCTTCAAAATATCCTGATTCCATATATGCAGAATTACACATATTTCTGGAATTATTCAATGATAGTTCCAGCAGATTACAAGAACGTTGAAGAATTTTCAATTAAAATGACACTGTTCAATTCTTCATTTTCAAACGCTTTTTCAGGCAATCCTATGGTATCGTTCTGGAAGGTGCTTGCAAATTATTTTAACGTAACGGATTTCCAAAACAGTACTGCCATAAAATATTTTGCAATAAATTATATTTCATCTGAGCTCTCACAGAATTATACCATAGAGAAGATGTTACCATATGGTGTTGAAAATTTCGCTAAAAGCATAAGTGAGAATGAGAATGCCTCACAATTGGCAATAAATTATTCAAGTGCACTGCTTAATAGCACTGAAAAATCTTTTTTGTATACATTCTTTCCTAGTAACTATTTTTACATAATATTCAATAAAAACATTTCTTTCATAGAAAATTATACGATTGAAAGTGTAGCATTGAAATATTCTTCCAACAGCACAATAATGAATTTTACCAATATTTTATACATTTCTGTAAATGATCTTGTAAGGAATGCCTATTATAGCCAGAATTTAACAAATACTACAGTTTCTGAGGTATCACATGCTCTGGCTCTAACTTTTTATGGCAACCCATTGATAAATATAAATTCTATTACTGTAAATGGTTATATTCTCTCACTTAATAACACTAATGATATTAACAAATTTGTTAACGAAACATTATTAAAAGGTAATTTCTCCACATATCCAGTGGTGCCATCAACTTACCTGTTTCACAAGTTTGTAAGTTATACAGGCAATGTTTCACTTTTTGTAATAAGCATAAACCAATCAGCTCCTATATCTACACTGAACATAATAGGCAATATTTCCAATCAGTACATTCCAACAATAAAGAACGCATCATACCTTCTTGCGGGTGAGAGAGCAATAGAGATCCAGCTAACAAATGAATCCAACGGTGGTCTATACAGAGCTTTGATGGTTGGCATAGTTATAGCCATTGTCATTAGTATATTATACTTCAGATCACCCATAGCCGGGCTAATGCCTTTAATCATATTTGGAATTTCTGCAATAATTTCACTCGGCTTAAATGGTCTTATTTACAAATACTTACTTAACACCCAGGTTTCTTTCATTACACCTACATTGCTTTTGATACTTCTTCTAGGTCTTACTACTGACTATTCAGTATACATCATATCCAGGTTCAGAAAAGAGCTCAGGTCAGGTAATTCTGACAGAGCTGCTATAACAGCTCAGTGGGCTGGTCATGCTGTATTCACCAGCGGCCTTACGGTAATAATTTCATATCTAACGCTTTGGCTTGCAAATGTACCGCTGTTCAGTGATTCTGGCCTTACAAATGCAATATCCATATCCGTAACGCTTGTTTTGGCACTCACGTTCCTACCCTCCATACTCGCACTTCTTGATAAAAGGTTGTTCTGGCCAAGCAGGGTGGAAAACACACCCAGGCATGAGAGCATAATGTCAAAAATCTCAAACATAGACAAAAAGCACAGGAATGCCCTACTGGTCATTTTCATTGTGATTACACTTGGCAGTCTGTTCATTTACGAGGTAACACCTTCGGGTATGGATGTCTTCCAGCTCATACCTCATGAGAGCGGTCTTCAGGCCGTGCAAATAATCAACAATACATTTAAGGGGGATACGGTATTCCAGAATTATCTAATACTTGTTTTTCCAAGCAGCATTGTATTAAATGGATCTTACAATGAAAGTGCTTTGAACATCATCAATAATACGGAGAACTATCTACTGAGCACAGGAAACGTATCATTTGTTTATGGCCCCACATTCCCATACGGGAATTATGTTAATCCATCATCCTTAAATGGATATTCAAATGCTACAAAGAGCATTTACATGTCCCAGATAAACTCATACATAGGAAAGGATAACAGGACTGTTTTGATCTATTTTCAGTTTTCAATGCTTTCATGGTCAAATAAAGCAATGAATTTCATCACCTTCCTTGATAAAAATCTTGCAAAAGTAGTGCCTTCGGGTATACAATGGTATATAGGTGGTCTTACACAGGGATTGATAGATGCAAACAACCACACCGTTTCAGCCTTTGATCTTATCGTGCCCGTGATAGCAATTGTAGCATTCATAATTCTCATTGTACAGTTCAATTCAGTTTTCACACCTCTCAGGCTTGTTCTTATGGTTCTTGGATCAGTATTATTTTCTCTTGTAATCACTTACACCATATTCTATTACATACTGAATCTCCCAATAATCATATTTCTACCATTGTTCGTCTTTATCACGCTTCTGGCTGTAGGCCTTGACTATGATATTTTCATGATCACCAGGGTAAGAGAGGAGGTCATAAAAGGAAAATCTGATGAGGAAGGCATAGAAACAAGCCTGAAAGAAAATGGCATGGTAATTGCCATACTTGGCCTGATACTTGTTTCAACATTCCTGAGCCTTTATCTGAGCAATTTGCAGATAATACAGGAAGTAGGTGTGGGTCTTGCACTGGGTGTTCTTGTGGATACGTTCATTTCATGGATGTTCTTCATACCTGCGGTCATGCTCATTCTGAAATCTTATAACTGGTGGCCTTCAAAGATAGGTAAAAAATAAATCCTTCATTTTTTTTATTGTTTTATGGAACTGTTTTACGAAGACCCGTACCTGAAGGAAATAGACGCTAATGTCCTTGAGGTTAATAATGGTTACATTGTTTTTGACAGAACCATAATATATCCGGGAGGAGGAGGACAGCCATCAGATTCTGGATATTTTATTGGTGATGGTTTCAAAGCAAGAATATTAAATGCTAAAAGAGAAAGCGGAAGGATTTTGCATAAATACCAAATCCTTGATGGAAATATTTCCGACCATGGAAGACTTATACTTGACTGGGAAAGGAGATATATTTTAATGAAAATGCACACAGGCGAGCACATACTTTACAGATCTCTTGAAAATCTATTTCCAGTGAAATTCCAGAAGGTGGAACTGGGTGAGAGTGAGTCTTCGCTTTTCATTAATGGAAATATTTCCATTGATGATATTTCTAGGGCCGAAGATCTTGCAAACAGCATTATTGAAAAAAATCTGCCACTGAAATTTTATTACGGAAAGATAGATAGCATAGATGATGGCATAAGAATAAGAAAAGAAAGAATAAAAGGAGAAAATGTAAGAATTGTTGAGATAGAAAACTTTGATAAAAGTGCATGCACAGGAATTCATGTCAAAAGCACTGGTGAGATAGGTCTAATCTTTGTGAAATCAATAAAAAAGTCCGATTTCTTTGAAATTAAATTTTTAGCCGGAGACATTGCAAAGAAATTCGTTCTTGAAAATGCCAAGATCATGAGAAATCTACACCTAAACCATGGCATTGACCAACCTAAAATTGAAGAAAGGGTATCGAATGCACTGATCACAAATGAAAAATTGAAGAAGGATCTTTTTGAAATATCATCTAACATGTTCACATTCGAATCCATAGAGAAAAATGGCAAGAAATTATATTATAGCGATTTCCCCCATGCTGACATTAAGGGTGTGGAAAGAAAAGCAAGGAAAATGCTTGAAAAAGAAAATGCTACTGTAATATACGGAAATGAAAACGAAAATAAAATATTCATTATCAGCTCAAGCAATATTGATAAGGAAATGTTAAAAGAATTAATGGAAAGATACAATTTAAAGGGTGGTGGCCAAGGTAATTATTTCATGGTTTCAATAAAAAAAGAATGTTTTAAAAAAATATTTAATGAGATCGTTGAAAAATTTTCATAATTTTTTCTTCCTTATCTGTCTTATATACATTCCAACCAATGCAATTATAATTATCACAAGAATGATAATAGTAATGTTGCTCAATGTAAGAACACCCGAGCTTCCATTGGTTGAGAAAAATGGTGTAGAGATCTGGAATGTGAAATAGAAAGTTTCTAGAATGGGCCTTACTGTATTGTTCTCCATGATTATGATAACAAGCTCACCCGAGTATTTTCCAGGGACTGCATTATCGGCCACATCAATTATGTAAGGTAGTGTAAAATTCTCACCGGGCTTTACAGAAGCAAGCGTAACATTGTTAAGGAAAAGTCCCCCAAGAGGGTTGTCTGAGCTCACATATAAATCAAGAACCTCTGGATAAACGAAATGCACTTGCATGCTCTGAATAGTGCCTGGTCCTCTGTTCTCAAGGTAGAATGTAACCTGAACCTTGGATTCACCAGGCGTAAGTGTGGGAAAATTGGATTTTAAGGAAAGAACTGGCGATTGAATAACATTCACTGGAACAGCAATTTCCTTGTTTCCGGCAAAGAAATAAATATAGTATATTCCAGGCAATGGTGGTGAATTGAAGTAAATCGTATAGTTCAATTGTAAATGAGGTGGCAATAAAGAAAGATTCAGCGGTGTATTCACTATTTCCATAGAGGATCTTGCTTCAACAGTAACATTGAATGCGGGTGAATTTCCTGAGTTAATTATGGAGAATGTAACAGCATTGAATGTCTGGTTTGTGTAAACATATGACGGGTTAAGGAAATAACCCTGAACGTATATGTTTGAATATCCAAGCAAGCTGGTGCTGAATTTTATAACGCCGTAATAACCGCTGAAATTATAATGGATCTCCTGCTGGTATATTCCATCGCTCGCATTGCTGAATATGCTTGCAAAGTATGTGAGCGTTATAGGCGTGAATTCTGGCAATACAGGTATGTTCAACTCCTGTTTCTGTCCATAGAAGGGATATTCAGGTGAATAGGTAAAAGTTACATTTGTAGGATTTGTATTCCCTACATTGGATATTACAATGTTAATAGGTATGTCCTTCATTCCGGGGCCGGGGACTAAATTGCCAGATGAAATATTCAGGAAAGATCCATCAACAATGATATCTGAATATCCATTAATCTGCACGGAGAATTCCATCCGGGATAAATTACTTCCTATGAATGTTTCAAGTGTCTGGTTGTATATACCATCTAAGGTACCGTTTGCAATTGAAACCACAAATGTGAGCACCTCTGTCTGAAATGGTGCCATCAAAGGTATCTGCTTTCTCTGCAAAAGACCATAGAATGGATATTCGGGTGAATAAATAAAAGTCACATTTGAAACATATTCAGTCCCGGTATTTGCAATCTCAATCGAAATAGGTATGTTTTTCATACCACCTATTCCATTTACTACATTGCCATTGTATCCTATGTATGAGCCTAAAATGCTAATTGAATAATTTTCGCTCCATGTAAAATTGAATGTTGTAGATCCTGAATCATTGTAGTATGTGTATTGAATTTTTTGTGGGTAATAACCGCTTTTTACGTTATTTGAAAAATTAACCATGAATGTTACTGGAACATAACCGTATTCAGGAATAGCTGTTAAAACAGCCTTCTGTGCATTTCCGCAGAAAGGATATGAAGGCATATATGTGAGTGTTAAATTGGTTGCAGGCGCATTCCCTGAATTACCTAAAACTAATGTTAAAGGCACAGGATTTTCCCCTGGAATAGGGTTCATTACTTGGTTATTCTGCCCTATATATGATGAAGCTACGAAAATGTTCACGTTTCCTTCAAAAGGTAAAAGAAATGTTGTGGATAGATTTTCTATGGGATAGGATGTAGAATATTTGCCGTAGGCAAAAAGATATTCAATGTATATACCATTCTTAGCTTCAGGTGAAATATTAACAAGCTGCATTATCTGTATTTTATATCCAGATGGTAGTTCAGGAGCATTTATTACAGTTTTTTGCAGCTGTTCTGAGCCGTTGATAATGGAACCGTACGAAAATGGATTTTTTAAAACGACATATGCTGTAAAGTTGTATATGGCAGGACCATTGTTTTCTACTGTTAAAAACAATGGTACATTGTTCATGCCTGGAACAGCCTGCATTGTTGAATTCTCGCTAAACCAGTACACGCCTGAAACAACAATTGGTGTTACTTCAGCACTGGAAAATGAAATACCAAATGTTGATACAAGCACTAAAATCGCTAAAAAAATGGCTATTTTTTTCATTTTTCATTACCTCCTATTTTTATTGGTTTTAGAAGAAATACCATAATCAGGGTAAATGAGGCAACAGATATGCCAGTGATGTAAATCAAATCAAAAGCTGTTGATGATGGAAAAAATGAAAACATAGGTAAAATGTTTAAAGATCCAAGCCTGTATGGGAATGCACCTACAGTAACTGCCTGCTGATATCCAGTTTCAAGAACACCCGCAATAGCTGGTGAAATGACACTTCCTACATTCCTGAAAAGCTGGTTCATTCCAGTGGAAATACCCATTTTATCCTGAGGTGTGATCATTACAATCATATTTGTCAGGCCAACCATTGAAAATGAGCTACCCACACCAAGCAGTAGGGAGTCTTCAGTAATGGATAGAGTGTTTGATCTATTGAAGAATAGTGCAAGAAATGAGATTATTTGAATCAAAACGCCTACCATGATTGATATTTTCGGTCCTTTTTTTCTAGTTGTAAAAGCTGCTAAAGGTGCAAAAGCCATTGCAAAAATTGCAGCTGGAAGGTTTGTTAATCCTGCCGTAATTATACTTTCTCCAAAACCTGCAGGTACAGGATCCTCAAGCAATGGTGGTATGGTGAAGTACAAAAAGAACATGCCTGATGAAACAAAAAGTGAAATAATGTTCGTGAGAAAAATATTCCTTGATGAAAGTAATTTTATATCCATAAGTGGATTTTTTGCGAATTCCTCAACCAGAACAAATAGTGAAATAAGTACTATTGAAAATGCATAGAGTGAAAATATACTTTCACTCCCCCATCCCCAATACTGCCCTTCAGATGTTGCTATTAAAGCACTAACTATGCCTGAAGAGAGCAATGCTGTACCAGCCATATCAAGCCTAGTCCTTATCCTTATGTTTGATTCTTTTAAAAATTTGAATGAAAGAAAGAATAAAAGAAGTGCGATTGGGATTGCTGTATGGTAATCCCATTCCCAGCCGTAGTTCTGCGAAATGTATGCACCAATGACCAAACCCAAGCTAGCACCACCGGCAAATGTCGCACTTACAATTCCCTGTGCAAGTGGTATTTCTTCTGGTGGAAATTCATCCCTTATCAATGAAAATGCTATTGGGAACATTGCCATTCCGGCTCCCTGGAATGTCCTGATTAGAATAAATTCTAAGAGCGAGGTGGCAAATCCACCAAATATAATTGCAACAGTGTAAATGCCAGCAACAAGCAAGAATATTTTCTTTTTTCCATAAATATCCGCAAGCTTCCCAAATATTATTGAAGATACTGTACCAGATATTAGATATGATGTTACCACCCAGGAGATGGAATCATAATCGGTATGAAAATAATCAACTAGTATAGGCAAGGATGGAACAATCATTGTCTCTATGTACATGATCAATAAACCAGCAAACGCCATGATTCCAACAGTAATTCCCTGATCCCTGTTGAATTTCATTTTTAACCTTTATAAATTTAAGATATATCTATTTTTTCATTCATTTTTTGAAGTAGAAAGAGGCAATGGAGGGGGAAATGCCATAGCATATGCAACTAGAGTACCTCTTGCACCGCATTCAAAGTTAAGTACATTTATTACCCTGTCAAGAACTGCCTTTGGAAATGATTTCTTTATTGACCAGTAATTGTTCACCATCCTTGCTGTTTCCTCGTTTTCTTCCTTATCTATCAAGTGGCCTACCATCTTTATTTCTCCAATTCTTTTCCCATCCATATCTTCATATGTAGAGGAAAATGTATAATAAATGTCTAGAATATCCTTATCCATTTTCAAAGAATCAAAAGAAATACTGAATTTTATGTTTTTAATAGCGGATTCCCTTTCCCTTATTGCAAGTATTTCATCTATAAAATAATCTGTGATCATATTTTCATAATTGCAATATGAAATAAACATTTTTCCAAAACGGGTTAAAAATGCTTAAATATCTAATATGATAATTCTTGCCAGATGGATTTCAAATTGAACAATGCAACCATAACATTCAACAAAGAAGAATTGAAAAAAATATACGTTGAGATAACAAATGGTTGTAATCTATCATGCAAAATGTGTTACAGGAATTTTTGGCAAGATTCAATCGGATTTATGCCCAAGAAACTTTTTCAAAAGCTAATTGAACAATTGACTTCATTCAAATCACTTGATATTTTTCATTTTGGAGGAATAGGTGAACCGCTCGTGCATCCTGATTTTATCAAATTTATGGAATCTGCTAAAAAAAGATATCAGGTCCAAATATCTACCAATGGAACATTGTTGAATGAAAAATTATCTGAAAAAATTGTTAACCTGGGCATTGAAAAAATAATATTTTCACTTGATTCGCCAGAAGAACAGGGATTCAAGGATATTCGTGGAATATCACAGAATATAATTTACAAAAATATTAAAAGGTTAGTTCAATTGAAAAAGGAAAGGAAATTGGATGTTCCTGAACTTGAAATAGAATTTGTTGCAATGAAATCAAACATAAAAGATCTTCCAGGTATTGCAGATGTAGCACAGGAACTTGGTGTTTCTAAAATAATGGTTTCAAATTTATTGCCAATGAGCGAAGAACAGACAAGAGAAATCGTTTATGATGAAAACATAAACTATGAAAAATATGTTAATGAATTTTTAAAGAAGGCCATGGGCCATAGGATGATGACTATAATGCCAGAGTTCAAGCTTAAAACAGAACGGGTGTGCGATTTTATGGAAAAGAAAAGCACAGTTGTTTCATGGGATGGTTCTGTTGTCCCCTGCTACAGATTTTTGCATACATATCCAGAATATATATTTGGAAGAAAAAAATTGGTGAAAAAATATTCATTTGGTAACATCAATGAAAAACCAATTTTTGAAATATGGAACTCCCCAGAATATATGAAATTCAGGTTCGTTGTTTCATCTTCTCTTTATCCATCCTGTATAGACTGTGTTTTTGCGGATAAAAAGTGCAATTTTGTTCTTGATACGGATGTGGATTGTGAGGGAAATTCACCTTCCTGCGGAGATTGCCTCTGGTCAAGGAGAATAGTTTTATGCCCATAACTTTTGAATTATTTTACTGTATTTTAAAAAACAATATGAAAAATATTTTATAAAAAGTTTTAAGATTAATCTTTTGGAAAATTTAATTTTTCAATAATTGAATTGCACCTTCAGCAAATATACTAGATCCGATGGGGAGTATTTTCTCATTGACGTTAAATCTTGATGTATGAACACCGTGGACATAGCCCAGTTTTTCATTGTATGTGCCGAGAACCATAAATGTTCCTGGCACTTTTTCAAGATAGTAAGCAAAATCTTCACCGCCCATTGTTTGTTTTGCCTGAACGACGTTGTTTTCTCCTATTACTCCTGATGCAACATTTTTCATGAAATCTGTTACCCAAGGATCATTGACAAGAATAGGATAACCATAGATATATTCAAGATTAAAATTTGCGTTAAATGCTAATGTTATTCCTGATATGATCCTTCTTAGCCTTTTCTCCATTCCATTTCTCGTATTCTTTTCCATTGTTCTCACAGTGCCAAGTAATTCAACTTTTTCAGGAATGATGTTATGTGCTGTCCCGCCTTTTATGCTACCGATTGTAATTACAAAGGGCTCAAGAGGATCAATTTCCCTGCTGGATATTGTGTGAAGCGCTTCTATTACCTTTGATGATACCATTATCGAATCCACAGCCAAGTCGGGTTTTGCACCATGACCACCTTTTCCAATGATCTCAATTCTTATTGTGTCTGCTGCGGCAAAAAATGGGCCACTTCTTAGACCAAGAATTCCTTCTTGCAATTCAGGCCATACGTGCATCCCAAGAATATAATTTACATTTTCAAGAGCACCTTCTTCAATCATTGGTTTTGCTCCACCTATTGTTCCTTCCTCTTCAGCCGGCTGGAATAATAGTTTCACATTACCTTTTATTTTGTCTTTCATATCATTAAGAACAAGTGTTGCACCATAAACCATGCTCATATGATTGTCATGACCGCAAGCATGCATGAATCCATCGTTCAATGATTTGAATGGTATATCATTCTCTTCTCTAATAGGTAAACCATCCATGTCCGCCCTCAGAGCAACAGTTTTTTCTCCTTTACCTTTGATTGTTGCAACAATTCCTGTACCTGCAATCTTTTTTATTTCTAATCCTAATGGCTCCAAGTATTCCATAAGAATTTTTTGTGTTTCATATTCCTTGTGTGCTATTTCCGGGTGCTGGTGAAGAACCCTTCTGAGCTCGATTATCTTGCTTTCATAACTCTTTGCTTTTTCCAAAATCATCAGGTCTCCACTCCTTTATACCAGGTTCAGCAGAATCAAAATCCACAAATTCTGCTGGCTTTATCCCTGACTTGTATTTAACGTTTGAAATTCTTACTATCGCATGCACTACAAACAATGTTATCAGATTTAGCGCAAGTCCTACAATACCAACATAACTGTATCCCAACCATGGAAGCAGGGATGATGAAAAATTGACTGTGAATAACCCATAGGTTGTAAATGTTATGCCTACTACCCATCCTGCTGCTACAGAGAACTTATCAAGCTTAGACCAGTATAATGAAAGTATTATTGCGGGTAAAGTTTGTAAAAGCCAAGCGTAACTCATTGTCAAAAGGTAAAATATTAGGCCTGAGGCAGCAGGTGTGAGAGCAAATACAAGGCTTGCCAAAATCATTATGAAAACAAAAACCCTTGCAACTAATACTTGTCTTTTCTCGCTTGCTTTTTTATTAAAAAATTCGAGATATATGTTCCTTGTAATCAGGTTTGCAGCTGAAAGAGATTGTATTGCAGCCGGGATCATTGATCCTATAATTATGGCTGCAAAAACAACTATAACAAATGTGGGTGGGAAATATGCTGTAACAAGCATCGGAAATGCAAGGCTTGATACTTTATTTGGAACGAGGTTTTCGGTAAGTGCTATAAGGCCAAATATGGCTAAAAAAAGCAACCAAATCTGATAAACGGGTAAAAAGATGTAATTTTTCTTTAATGTTTTCGCATCTTTGGAACTAAATATACCTGTCAATAAATTGGGGAAAAGAAGCCATGCTATGCCGTTCCCAAATCCAAGAGTAATATATCCTATCATCAGCTTAGGTGGTATTAAAAAATTGAGATGCTCTGCACTCATTTTTGCAAATACAGTACTGAAGCCATTGAAATGTATGAACAGAACTACGAAAATTATTATAATAACACTCCAGATTATAACGTCCTTAATAATTGCTCCAAGAGCAGGCCCCCTTAAACCAGCAACTATTGTAAAAGCTGCAACAATTAAAAAAGCGATCACGTAGCTTTCATCGACTGGAAAACTCATAGCTTGAAGAACATATTGTATTCCAACTATCTGTAATGCAATATATGGAAGCATTGCGAGAATTCCAGTTAAGGCTACAAGAAGTGCAAGTATAGGACTTTCAAACCTTTCCTTTACATAATCCCCACCTGTAATCATACCCCTCTTTTTGGCTATGAGATAAAGTCTTGGAGCCACATAATATAGAAATGGATAAGACATGGTCCCATACACAACAGCATATAAAATAAATCCACCTAGACCGTATGAACCACCAGGAATTGAAATAAGAGAATATGCTGTATAAATATCACCGCCCATTAAGAACCAGATGACCAATGTACCGAATTTTCTTCCACCAATACTCCATTCACTTATTTTAGAGAAATCTGCTTTTCTCCACTTTGCTCCAAGAAAAGATACAACAATGACTGTTATAACAAGTAAAAAGAATAATGCATAATCAATGTTAGAATACATTTTTACCACTTCTCCTTATCTATGTACTTAAAAACTATAAATGTAAACACAGGTTGAATAAAGATCCAAATAAGGAGATACCAATAAAGAAAAGGCCAGCCAGCAAAATATGGTTCAGCAGTGTTGTAAAATGGTGCCATAAAAACAACAAAAACCCATGGTATGATCATCAAAAGTATTATCTTTAAAACCTTCTTTGAAGTGGTTAATTTATAAAGTGCCATTTTAAATCACTTAGATAACTTTATTAAACTTGTAATATTTAAGAATTTTGGAAGGAATGAGACCATCCGCTAATTCTTTTTAATTTACTGCCATAAATTTTAATTTTATTTTTTCCATATTTTATCATTTAAATTTAAACTACCTTTCAATATGAACTATCTAATTTTTATAGCGTCCATAAGTATGTGTAAGAGTTAAGGATACCTCATATCAAAGATCCTTATTAGATCATCCTTACATATATTGAATCCAAGGATGGTCCTTCCAATGAATTTATTATATCATCCTCTTCATTATTTATAAG
>JBMFTB010000029.1:0-20051 GCA_049967255.1 Thermoplasmata archaeon | reverse complement strand
ATGAAAAATTGAAAAAATCGGAGGAAAAATTAGATATTTCATATTGAAAGGTAGTTTAAATTTAAATGATAAAACATAGAAAAAATAAAATTAAAATTTACAGAAAAAATAAAAAGAATTAGCGGATGGTCTCCACTAAGTGGAAAAATTTATTAATAATATTTGGCATATAATCCATGGTGTTTGAGGAAATGGAAAAAGATAGAGCTCCTGAGGTTGTAGCACCTAAGTACAGGGAAATAAAAGAGAACGAGGTTTATTGTCCCCTTGTTAAGGATATAATCCCAGTAAAAGAATGCAAAAAGTGCAAGAATTTTATACGCATTGAGGACAATTTTGTTGTCTGTGCCTTACTTTGGGAATAATGTTTATTCTGGGCATATCAAAGGAGCATGAAAGTTTACCAGTAGCTGAAGTTAAGGGCATTTTAGAAGGAGAAAGGAAAAATTATGAAATAACAAGAGAAGGCCCATTATTGTTCATTGAAACTGAAACAATAGATACAGTACTGGAAAGGGCATCTATGGTCAGGTTCGGTGCAAAAATAATTAATATAATTGACAGCATTGATGATTTCTCACTTGACCTAAATGGAAAAACATTCTCCATTAGATATCTAGACTATTCAGGCAAAAGCCATGATAGGTCTAAAATTGAAAGAATTGCTGGTGCAAAGGTAAAGGGAAAAGTAAATCTTGAGAATCCTGAGGTGAGTATAGGCTTGATTAAATTGGATAAGATTTATGTAACAGAATTTTTGCAAAGGAAAGACCCTGAGTTTAAAAAAAGAATAAACCAGGTAAGGCCGTTCAAAACAAACCTTGCGCTTCAACCAAAAATGGCAAGGATGCTTGTTAACCTTTCAAGGGTAAAGAGGGGTGATATTATTATTGACCCATTCTGTGGCGGTGGATCAGTTCTCATTGAGGCATTGCTTATGGGAATAAATGCAGTTGGTGTAGATTTGAGTGAAAAAATGTTCAGCGGATGCAAAAAAAACCTGGAACATTATGGATTGAATGCAACAGTATTTAAAGATGATTTTTCAATTATTGAAAACATGGAAAAGTTTGATGCCATTGTTACAGATCCACCATATGGAAGGGGATCAACAACAAACAAAGAAAATGTGAAAAAGCTATATGAAAGGATGTTCAATGTTTTTTTGAACGCAAAGAAGAGTGATGGTTTTATATCAATAATCCTTCCATCTGATGAGTATATTAAATTAGCAAATGAATACTTCAATGTGCTGGAGGTAAATTCAATGAAGGTGCATAGATCCCTGACCAGGTATTTCACTGTTCTTTATTAGGCAGCTGTGAAATGATCTTTTCAACGATTTCGCTGAAGGATCTTGATGGCTCAGATTCTTTGAGTATGAAAGGTTCTCCCATGTCCCCTGATCTCACAATGGTTGCGTCAAGAGGTATTCTTCCAAGGAATGGAACATTATAAGTATTTGCAGCCCTTTCACCACCGCCAGAGCCAAACACATTTCCTGCCATGTTTTCTATGACCCCTAGCACTTTAACATTTAGGTGCTTTGAAAAATTTATTGCCTTTTTTGCATCGAGCAATGCAACCTCCTGTGGTGTTATTACAATTACGATACCTGTTACATCCTTTATCAACTGGACAATGCTTAATGGTTCATCACCCGTCCCGGGTGGCAAATCAACAACAAGGAAATCAAGCTCGCCCCATTGAACCTCTTCAAGGAATTGTTGCAATGCCTTGTGCTTCAATGAGCCCCTCCATATGACAGGCGCATCCTCTTCAGGAAGCATCATTCCTATTGAAACTACCTTTAACGTTGGTGAAAATTCAACAGGGTAAATGCCCTGGTCATCGCCAACAAGCTGTTCCTTATCAAGGCCAAGCATCTTTGGAACATCAGGTCCATGGAGATCTGAATCGAGTAATCCAACCCTGTAACCTTTCAAAGAAAGTGCAACCGCAAGATTGACGGATACTGTTGTTTTCCCTACCCCGCCCTTTCCACTCATAACTAAAATCTTATATTTAATATTCTTCATCCTCTGTTCCAATTTCGTATTCTGCTGCAATATCGGTTTTAATTTTGAAGGATCTATCGGCATATGAATCAAAACCTAAAATATTAAAAATTACTTAACATTATCGTATCCATTAGAGCGAAAATCTATTAGCAAAGTTTTTTAATTGTAATTTCATTTAAGCTTTAATTTGCCACCGTAGCTCAGTCGGTAGAGCGGCTGACTTGTAATCAGCAGGTCGGGGGTCCAATTCCCTCCGGTGGCTCTTGTTTAAAAATGTTTAAGATTCATCAACCCTTTTTTAAAAATTGATTCATCCATTTCCCTTATTTCATCAATTTTTGGCTTGAATTCCATTTTTTCAAGCACATCCTGATCAATATCTATACCGGGTGCAATTTCCTCAAGAATTAAACCATCATTTGTGAGTTTGAAAACAGCTCTTTCAGTAATATAAACCACAAATTTTTTCTTTTCAATTGCAAAAGGACCACTGAAGAATATTTTGTTTACATTTTTTACAAATTTTATTATTTCTCCATCTTTTTCAATTACCAATTTTCCATCTTTAACTTTTATTGATCTTTTACCACCCGTAAAACCGCCTGCAAAAAATATTCTGGGAATACCGTTTGAAATATCTGAAAAACCGCCGGGCCCGGGTAGCCTATTCTCCATGAATGATGGATTTACATTGCCACCTGCATCTATTTGGAGGAATCCCAAGGATGCTGCATCAGCAATACCACCCTCATAAATAGAGAATTGATCCGCCTGGGGTATTATGGCAAATGGGCCGTAAGAAAGACCAAAATCATTGCCTGCAAGTGCAACACCTCCCCATGGGCCGGATTCAACGGTTGTGTACACAAGTTCCGATATACCCTCTTCTGCAAGTATTGCCGTTGATTCTGATGGTATGCCAGTGCCAAAGTTCATTATTGCTGGCCTCTTCAGCTCATTTAACATTTTTAATATCTCATGCACAATCCTTCTTTTTATAACAAGCCTATCATCAAGCCTTTCATTTAAATCCCCTATCCTTAATTCATTTGGTATAATCTCTCCTGAGATTGAGGGGTTATAAAAAATCGTTGACCCCTGCGGATTGAACTCCTCTTTTGATGGTACAACATAATCAACGAGAGGGCCGGGAACATGTATATCCTTCGGGTTTCTGCTTTTTTCCTTAACCATATATTTCACCTGTGCATACACCTTTCCAGGGTTCGGCTGTGCCTTTGCAGCCATTGCTACAGGAAGAACTGCACCGTATATGCCCTCTTGTTCCATTGAAATGTTTCCATTTGAATCGGATGATGTTCCCCTTATGAATGAAACATCAGGTTTAGGTGCTCTGTAAAGCAGATATGTTTCATCAAGTTCTATGATTTGAGCGTAACATCTCCTTGATTTTCTTGCTTTTTCATTCATTGCAGAATTGTCAAACCTTGGATCGTGAAATGTACCAAGACCAATTTTTGAAAGCACACCGGGCCTTCCTGCTGCTAATTCCCTGAAAAGGTTTGTTGTTATGCCAATGCTGAATGAATATGTTTCAAAATATTCATTTTTTGTGAGCTTCTGCAAATATTCTGATCTGTAAAGGTATGGAATGAGCATCCCGGATATAAATTCCCTGTCCTCGTTCTCATAAATGTTCTTTCCTATGATGTCAAGGCCAGTACCAGGTACGCCTGGAAAAGCATCCATTTCCAAGAAAATATTTTTTGGATGTCCCCTTTCTATATATGCGTCCCATAGTGAGTAAATAATATAAAGAGGTGTTGTTGAATTATTGAACCCCGATATTGCTATAACAGAATTATCCTTTATGCTAGATAACAAGTCAAGTAAAGAATCCCTATTCTCAACGATCATTGGAACATAATTAAATTTCACATATTAAGCATTTTGTTTTCCGAATTTTTCTTCAGTATCTTCCATAAGGTTTTCAATAGAATTGTTTTTAATTGAAATCCTTACATTTTCCATGAATCTAATCATAAATCTTATATTATGCACAGTAAGCAAATAAAGGGCAAGTATTTCCTTTTCTCTGAATAGGTGGTGTATATATGCCCTTGTGTAGTTCCTGCACGCATAGCAATCACATTTTTCGTCCAGTGGCCTTAAATCATCCCTGAACTTTGCTTTTCTAAGATCGAGTGCACCTTCATTTGTGAATGCAAGACCATGCCTTGCATTCCTTGTTGGAAAAACGGAATCAAAAACATCAATGCCAAGCATTACACCTTTTAATAAATCCACGGGTGATCCAAGGCCCATGAAATACCTTGGCTTTTCATCAGGTAATAAGTCCATCGTATATTCAAGAACATCATACATTACATCCTTTGGTTCGCCAATGGAAAGGCCGCCTACTGCATAGCCATGAAAATCAATTGATGTGATATCAGATGCACTTTTTTCCCTAAGATCTTTGAATACTCCACCCTGAACAATGCCAAAGCCTATGCCCTTCCTCTCTGAAAAGAATTCCCTGGACCATTTATAGGTTAGTTCAACAGCCCTCTCAACCTTCCTCTTGCTTCTTCCATATGGAATGCAATAATCAAGTGTCATAGCAATATCAGTACCTAGATCATTCTGTATTTCTGCGCTCATCTTTGGCGTCAATAACAATTTTTTTCCATCATGTGGTGTTTTAAATACTATGCCATCATCCCTTATGCTCGATAATAGATCTTCATTCGTTATCTGGAAGCCCCCGCTGTCCGTGAATATCGGCCCTTTAAACCTTATGAAGTCATGTATGTCACCGTGCATTTTAATTATGTCTAAACCGGGCTTAAGAAACAGGTGAAGCGAATTTGAAATGATCATTGTAATGCCTAGGTCTTGGAAATCCCTCTCTGGAACTGTTTTTATCGTTCCCTTCGTTGCAACGGGCATGAAAACAGGTGTTTCCACATTCCCGTGTGGAGTTTTTAAAATACCGTTTCTTGCTTTTCCGTCCTTTGAAATCAATTCAAATATTTTATCAGACATAGTTTACCCTTAAAAGTGTTGCGTTTTCACCAAAGTAGGCAATTATATTGTAATATCCTTCCGCAGAGAAATAAAATTCTATACTCACGCTTTGGTCCGGGTGCATCAAAATGAATTCTTTCTGCTGTGAACCGTTCATTATCACAGTACCATTGAAAATTATTGTAACATTCTCGGGCGTTAATATTTTTATGTTTTGTGAAATATTTCCGTAGTAGGTTAATGTTTCATTTATGTATGGTTCGCTAATGTTCCTATATGCACTTGACCAGACAAGCAAAGAAGTGCTGTTGAATACCTGAAAAGTTGCATTAAAGTAATTGGTTGTTTTTGCAAGCTCTGTTTGCATCTCAATGCTCACCATGGCAATTCCGGGCAAAGTCCTGTTCGTTATAGTAACAGTAAATGGAACAGTACGTGTTCCATTGATTGAAATGTTCCCTATTAGAGAAGGAATACTCATTATTAAATTGTCAGAAGTTCTAACCATTGTTGTAATGTTAATCATCTTGTCCCCCGTGTTTTTAATGATTAAAATTCCTGAATTGGTGTTAAGTTCATTGATTATCAACGTATTGTTGTAATGCCCTGATACAGTGAAATTTTCTGTGAGTGTTGTCTGGGAAAGGGGAACTGGAACAAACGTAACGGCTATTAGCAAAATAGCTACAATGCCAACGAAATATCCCTTTTTTGTTACCCTGCTTATATCGTTAAGCGATGGCGGGTGGCTCAGACCGAGGAAAAGAACAAATATTGCAAATATGAGCCAGCCGAGGTAAAGAAGTCCTATGGCAAACAAAAATGCGATGAACGCGTAGCTAAGGTATTTGGACCTCGATCCCAGCAATGCCCTTGCTATATGGCCACCATCAAGCTGTCCTATAGGCAGGAGATTTATTGCAGTAACTACGAAACCTACCCAGGCAGCAAATGCTGTTGGAAACATGTATCCACCCGTTGGTATGAAGAAATTGATTAAATAGTAGATAAATGGTGGATAAATCGTTGTTACAGTAAGTGAATCAACAATAACAGGGTGCATTACTGCACCTAGGTAATTGCCTATTATTGCAACGGGAATAGCAACAAGGAAACCGACAATCGGGCCAGAAGCACCAATCTCCAAAAGAGCCTTCCTATCAGGTATTGGTTCTCTCAATGAAATGAAAGCACCGAGCGTGCCAATGATTGTTGGTGCAGGTATGAAAAACGGTAGGGATGCTCTTACACCGTTCCTTTTAGCTGCGAAATAATGACCGAGCTCGTGAAGGCCCAGAATTGCAAGAAGCGGGAATGCAAAAAATATGGCACCACCAGCTATTGAATCGATTGAAAGCCAGTTCAGGTTGAAATAGCCTGCATAGTCCATTGCACCTGCAAGTATTGTTGAAATTAATGTTGCAATTAAAAATGCAATGTTTACATAGATGGACCTGAACCTCTGGGGTGGAATTTTTATTATCTGGATTATGTATTCATTCTTTATTGATGCAAGTGATGGTAAATAACCGTTTTTCTTCAAAGAAAGCCAAAGCTGCCTGAAATTATTCTGAACAAGCTCCTTATTATCGGAAATAACTACCCTGAACTCTATTATTTCTGGTGTAAGCTTCGTTTCATAAACGTAAAAATATTTCCTAACCTCATTTTCAATTTCCTGAATGGTTAAATCAGTCATAGTATGCCTCTGATTATGCTCAGAAAATCTTCTCTCGAATTTAAAATTAATGTATTCCCGGATATTTTTCCATTCATTTTTAATTTTTCAAATATGTTTTTGCCAGAGTTGTCAACGATTATTGTCATTCCTTCTCCATCTATTATGGCAATGGAATCCCTATCATTGAAATGCTTGGCAATCCTCATTGCATAATCCTTTCCAACATTGCCATAATATATTTTTATGCCCTTTTCTATCGTTGCCTTTGATTTTATGTCGTTCACATAAAATTTAATAATATCATTTTCAGCCTTTTCCTTGAACTTCTTAAGATCCTTCCACTCATCAAAGAACCTCTGTACCGTTTTTGGCAATTTTTCAGGCTCTACCCTTAAAACATCACTCGCGCTCAATAAATTATCCTCAATATTATGAACATGTTCGAGCGCCCCATAACCGGATGTGAACGTAATCCTTGAAACACCATCCTGTATTCTCTCCTCCTTCAATATTTTTATGAAACCAATCTCGCCAGTTTTCCTCACGTGCGTGCCTCCACAACCTTCCACATCGTAATCGCCAATCCTTACAACCCTTATTTTATCGCCCGGGGGTATTCCACCCTCATAAAGCTTGAAACCGTACAATTTTTCAGCCTCATTTCTATCCATCCACTGGACTGTAACATCAACATCCTCCATTATAATGCCTAGCGCTTCCATCTCTATTTTTTTCAATTCGTCCCGGGTGATCTTTTTGTAATGTGTTATGTCCAGCCTTGATGAAAAAACATCCTTTTGTGCACCTGCCTGCCATACATGCTTTCCTAAAACCTTCCTGCAGCTGTAAAGGATTATGTGCGTTGCAGTATGATTTTTCATCAGCCTAGAGCGCCTTTCCCAGTCTATAACACCCTTTACCTTCCCCTTTAAAAGATCACCATCAAGGTAATGTACTATCACATTTCCGTACTTCTGCACATCCAGAACGTTTACTTTCCTGCCGTTCTGTTCAATATAGCCATGATCGGCAGGCTGGCCCCCGCCTTCCGGGTAGAATGCTGTTTTGTCCAGAACAGCCATTTTATTATCTATGTAAATTACATTCGCCTCGAATTCTTTCAGATATGCATTTTCATAGAGCATTTCCGTAGCAGGCAAATCGAATGTTTTTTCCTTTTCTTTCTTTTCCTCCACATTTCTCTCATGTTTTGATGCAACCAGTGATCTGAAGTTTTCAGGGACCTTTACATCCATGCCAATTGCTCTTGCCCTTTCTGCAACGAGCTCTGGTTGTATACCATATGTGTCATATAGGTCTATTAGCATGTTCAGGCCAATTTCGCCCTTTTTAAGCACCTTGTCTATTATGGAAATGCCCTTTTCCTTTGTTTCCCTGTACCTTTCCCATTCAACAGAAAGCATGTCCAAAATGACGGGGAACATGGATTTATCGAGCATTCTAGAAAATTTCTTCCTTTGCATTTCCATAATCTCTTTCATAGAATTCTCAATACCAAGGTCCTCAAGAACCTTAAACATCCTTCTTATCATCAATCTTGCTAAATATCCTGCTTTTGTGTTTGATGGCACTATGCCATCATTTAACATGAAAAGGACGGTCCTGCTGTGATCAACAACCATATGCACCTTTCTCAATTTTTCAATGAATGGCCTGTAATCAAAATCTATACCCTTTTCATTGAGCTTTTCACCGAGTTCATCCATAAGCGATTCATCATCCTTCTTTTTAATGGAAACAAATGATTTTACAATTTCATCATATTCCTTTGGCTTTTCCAGGCCGATCCTCATAAAGATGAAATCCATGATATCGGAATATATTGCATCAAAAACTGATGGCGATACCTGTGATGCCCATACAAACCTTTCAAGGCCATAGCCCGTATCAACTACCCTGATGTCCATGGGCCTGAATCTTATGCCCTCTATCTCAACATCACCCTCAGGATCCTCTTTCAAGTCCATAAATACGAGCGTTGCAAGCTCAAGGCCAGCAACGATCACCTCCATCGCATACCCTCCATTTCCGCCACCGATCCAGGGCTTTTCCTTGAATGTTACAAGTTCTGGGTCAATGCCCAAGGATTGCATGAACTCAAGAGCATATGCTACAGTTTCATCTTTCCAGTAAATAAATTTGTCAGGGTAATTGAAGGCATGATGCCCGAGCATAATAAAGCTGGTCAAATGCCTTCCTGTTCTTCCAACATCGTCTATGTCAACCATCCTTATGCACGGCTGTGGCACAACAAGTGGATTTGCCGGTGGTGGTACCTGACCAGATGTAACATGGGGCTGGAAATCATAAATTGAAGCATTCACAAGAAATACATCCTTTCTCCACCTCGCAACCACAGGATATCTTTCAATGATCCTGTGACCATTGCTTTCAAAGAATTTAAGGAATGCATCCATCATTTCAAAAAACCCTAGCTTCTTATTCATAACGGGTTTCTCAAGGAAAATGTAAGGGTCACATGGGAATTCACCGCAGGTTTCCCTGTTCTTATCAAGCGTCCAGAATTTTGAACCGCAAACCCTGCATGTTTTTCTAACAAACCCTTTCTCGTGAAATATATCCAGATCTAACGGGTCTCTTGACATTAGGTTTGTGAAGATATGAAAGTTCATAAACCTTTTCTTATATACGTTTCCAAATGACAATTTATATGGATGAAATACTGAAAAGGTTAAACATTAAGGATTTATATGAGCCCCAGAAAGAGGCTATTGGAAAAATAATGGATGGGAAGAGTGTAGTTGTTTCAATGCCCACGGCAAGTGGAAAGACGATTATTGCATATGCTGCGATTATAAGAGCCTTAAAACTGGGTATGAAGGCACTGTACATGGTTCCATTGAGGGCACTTGCACTTGAAAAGTATGATGAACTTAGGGATATATTAGGTAACGAATACAACATAATACTCTCCATGGGCGATTATGATACAAGCCCAGAAGAATTGAAGGCAGCGGATGTTGTTGTTGCCGTTTTTGAAAAGGTTGATTCTGTTCTAAGGCATGATCCAAATTACATTTATAACATTGGTGTTCTCATTGCTGATGAGGTTCACATTCTTCAGGATCCTGGAAGAGGACCTACCCTTGAGATGATTCTTGCTAGATTGAAATATGTGAACAACCAGGTTCAGCTTGTTGCTCTTTCAGCAACAATTAGAAATTATGTTGAGATTGCACAGTGGCTTAATGCGGATATTGTATATAGTGAATTCAGGCCCGTGCCACTGAAGATTGGCATATATTCAAATGGTGTGCTTAAGTTTGAGGATGATTTGAAAATCAGGATTAAGGAGGACAAACTATTGATAGGTAACCTTGTTAGGAGATCGCTTGAAAACCATGGGCAGGTACTGATATTCGTAAATACGAGGTCAAAGGCTGAAAACCTTGCACAGAAGCTTGGATCCATTGTTATGGAATATGCAGAAAAAATAGATTATCCTGTCCAGATTGATGAAGAAGCAAATGTTTATGATGAAAGGTTGAGAGAAGTGATCAGGAATGGCGTTTGCTTCCACCATGCGGGTCTTTCAAATGCGCAGAGGAAATTTGTTGAAAAAATGTTCAGGGAAGGGAATATCAAATGTCTAGTTGCAACACCAACACTTGCAGCAGGTGTAAACCTACCCGCAAGGACTGTTATTGTGAGGGACATTTCAAGATTCACCGAAGATGGTATTGTTGAAATTCCATCTTTTGAGATAAAGCAGATGCTTGGAAGGGCAGGAAGGCCAAAGTACGATTCATACGGTGAGGGAATAATAGTATCTAGGTCAGGTGCGAGAAAAATTGAAGAATTTAAAGAGATAGATGATATAGAATCAAGGTTAGGGAATCCTCAGGCGCTGAGAATGCACGTTCTGGGCCTGATAGCATCCGGCATAGTTGAAAGTGAGGAGGATGTCATCCAGTTCTTTAAAAATACATTTCTTTATTTCAGGGGTTCAAAGGATCTTGAATATTTTCTATCAGACACAATGAACTTCTTAGAAGGGGAGGAACTTATATCGAATATAAGGAAATTAAGGGCTACAATGTTCGGAAAGCTTGTATCTGACCTTTATCTTGATCCTGTTACGGGCATTGCTTTCAGGAATTCTTTCCAGTACCCGTATATGGATATATATGCCCTTTATGTGATATCAAGTGCAGGAGAAATGGTACCACTTATTGGAAAGGATGAGGAATATAACATTCCGGATCATCCTGGATTTGAAAGGTTTGATAAAAACGCATTTAAAACCGCACTAATGCTAAATGACTGGATGAATGAGAAAGATATGAACACAATCATTGAAAACTATTCCATCGGTCCTGGTGACGTGCACATGCGTGTTGAGATTGCCGACTGGCTCTTGTATTCTTATACCAAGCTTGCAATGCTTGAGAAATACGGCCATTCAAGGGATCTTGAAAATTTGTGGAGAAGAATTAGATATGGTGTAAGGCCTGAGCTTCTAGACCTCGTTAGGCTTAAAAATGTAGGGAGGGTAAGGGCAAGGAGGCTCTTTAACATGGGCTACAGGAATGTTTCAGACATTGCCAATGCTGATCCAGCTAAGCTTGCAATGATACCTGGCATTGGTGAGAAATTAGCACAATCAATCGTAAAGGATGCCATTATTATAAAATAAAAAGATATTAAAAATGTTTAAATAATTGATACTATACAATATCGATGGAAGATGGAGAAGCACTCTGGAAGATCGGTGTTATAGGTGAACATGGTGTTGGTAAAACATCTTTGATAAACAGGTTTGTCTATGATAGCTTCACAAATAGCGCCTCAGGTGATTTTTCAAACCAGTTCGTAAAGAAAAGAGTTGACTGTGGAGAGAAGTGCGTTGAGGCACTGCTCCTTGAAATAGATCCCAGGAACCTTTCACCCCGGAAGATCTTAGGCACAAAGGCAATGATTTTAATTGGTGATGTTACAAACATTGACACGCTTGACTCAATGGAAAAGCTCGGGCAGAGAATACAGGAAATTAACCCAAAAACAAAGCTCATATTCATTGCCAACAAATCGGACCTGAAATACATGGCACAGTTCTGGATTGAAGAGGTCAAATGCATATCCAAGAAGTACAATGGCATTGTTTATGGCGTTGTAAGTGCAAAAACTGGTGAAAATGTCAAGGAAGGTTTTTCCTTTATGTGCCACAGGATCATAAAGAGTGCGGTCAAGGGTGTATGAAATTCTATCTGAAAAATGGTAACATCGTTATAAACAATAAAAATGATAGGAAAAGGCTTGAATCCCAGGGCTATTCCATACATGGAAAGATTGGCATAATAGATCCAGTAGAAGCGTTGTTTTTAATCGCCGAAAAAAATGCATCAATTTTTGAATATAATAATGAACTTTCATTCTATGATGTTGTTAAAAAATTTTCAATAGATCTGCGAATATTCTATGCCTACAGGGACCTTAAATTGAGGGGCTATAAGATATCCCTGATGGAAAATACAATCTTGATGAAGAACGGTGAAAATTTTAATTTCCATGTACAATCACCGCAGGATAGGGCAGAATTCAAAGAAGAAAATGGATTTTTAGCCATAGTTGATGATGATTTTGACCTGACCTATTTCATTTATAAGAGCTACGAACCGTTTGGCAATGCAAAAAATGAAAAAGAAATAATGTTCAATGATCCAGAAAAGGAAAGGCTTTTCAATGATTTAGCCAATAGAAATTTCAAGCTCAATTCTGGCCTGAAGTTTGGAACAGAATTCATCGCTTATGAGAACAACGATGACAGACATTCAAAATACATGGTGAAAATATTGAGAGATGGAATGCAGTGGATAGAAATTGCCGGACTTGCCAGGGTAGCAAATGGTGTGAGAAAAACACTTCTCATTGCAATAATGCAAAATAAAATAGAATATTATTCATTGAGCTGGTTCAGGGCCTGAACAGAGCTCCTTTACCATAAAAATTGCATTTCTGGATCCCCTGTAACTGAGTACGTAATAATTTTCTAAATGGCTAAATTCCTTAAATCCGAGCTTTTTATAAAAATTTATAGCTCTCCTGTTTCTTTCCCTCACCTCGAGTACAATTCTTTTTTTACCTTCCATTTTGCAAATGTCCTCCATTTTTCTCATTAATATTGTTCCAAGGCCAGAACGCTTGTATCTTGGCACCACTGCTATGGATTCCACATGGCATTCATCATGTTCAACATAAAAGCTCAGATATGCTTCAGGTTCTTCTTCCTCAAAGATAAGCGTTCTTGAAGTCTTCAGCATGTATTCTATTTCATCGTCCGAATATGCAAATTTGTTGAATGATGATCTTTCAATCTTCTTAATTATTCTGAAATCATCAATTGATCCTTCCCTGATCATTATTGCCTTAATGTAAAACATTATTAAAAAATATATGGAAAGGTTTTTTATCCATTGGTGCATTGCCAAATTATGGATGCTCCAATATCTACAAAATGCATTTATAACAGGCAGGGGATGTGCTATTTTCTCATCTCTTATCCAACAAAGTGTAACCTCTGCTATAACTTTGTCACAGCAGATACATCCATAAAAAGGAAATATGGCATAAACAAGCCACTTGTCACATTATATGATATAGTAAAGGTTGACAAATCTTTCAAAACATTATTTCCAAGTACAGGTGATGAAATTCAGACAACATTCCAGGTTTTATAGGAAATCAAGATATATGAACTGCCACAGTATTAAAAAAACAACGGTAATGGAAAGTGCAATTGATATAGCATAAGCAGTTTTCTCTGCATTCTTTATCCTTATTCTGGAAAGGAATTTTGTAATGTAATCCTTGAATACATAACCTCCATCAAGGGGTATGAGTGGAAGAACATTTGTAAGGCCAAGCATCAGGTCGAGCCAGAATATCCAGTAAAGCACATTAACAAGCGGCCAGAAAATTATGGGTGAAAAGGGCGTTGAATAAACGCTCTGGAAATATGCGGGGAAAGGTGAAAGGCCTATAAACGGTAAAGATATTAAATAAAGCATTCCCTGGGTTGGGCCAAATGAAAATGGATTTGCAACGATTGACATGATCTCATCTGGCTGTGAAACTGACAAATTCATGTAATAAACTGTTACACCCAGGAAGCCCTTTCCCTTAAAATCAGGACTGTTGTAGCCGGGTGCATAGCTCTGGTAAAAAGCGTATTTGTCAGCAAGGACAATGCTTTTTAAATATATTTTACCTTTGAATAAAAATGTCATGTTAATCTTTTCATTTGCTGTGGTATTTGCCATATAACGATCAAAGAATGTTATGTTCTTCACCGTTTTGTTATCAATGCTAAGAATTACATAGCCAGGAGAAACGCCCGCGTAATATGCTGGGCTATTCTTCAGCACTTCCGTTACCCATAAGCCAGAAATGCTATTCACATAAATTTTATTACCATCCCTTAACACCTTTACATGAACATTCTCGCCAGGGTTTATGTTTATATTATCAATGCCCTGAACATTCTTTATTGTTTGATTATTTATTGCAGTGATGAGATCACCATTCTGTATATCAGGGTTATATGATTTTACAACAAGAACACCCTGTTCTGCAACGGACACGCTTGACATTAACAGAAGGAATATGACAAGGGAAACGATTGCAGCAATGATGTTTGTTGTTGGACCCGCTGCAAATATTTTCATCCTTGTTCTTTTTTCAGCCTTTTCTATCTCCTCCTCATCTGGTTCAACGAATGCGCCCACAGGGATTATGAATAATAAGATGCCGAGCGACTTTATTTTTATCCTGTTCCTTGCGCTCTGTATGCCATGTGAAAGCTCATGGATAACAACTGCAATGATTAGACCAACAATGCCATAGCCAATGGGTATGTAAGGGTTTATGCCTGGCAAGCCTATAACAGCTAATGGATTTGGTGCAGCCGATTTTGGCAAGCCTACAACAAGCATTGCCTCCCAGATAAGCAGCGCAAACGTAAGGATCATTGAAATTAAAGTTATATATATTGCACTTACGCCATAATAATCCCAGAATCTGTGTCTTGAAATTTTTTCAATGCCAGCCCTTCCTCTTTCTGTTGAGATCATCAGTGCAGGACCGTAGGGCTTTATGATTCTGTACTTCTTTTTTGCAATATAATAAACAATAAGAATCCAAATAATTAGAATGATGATTATTTCTGTTAAAATATCCATGCTTAGAGGTACCCTATCTTCTGCAGCTCTTCCTTGAGCTTGTTTACCGCCTCAAGAATCTCATCATCCTTTTTTGCCCCAGTGCAAACCACCTTTCCCGAACCGAACAAAAGCAGAACAACCTTAGGTTCCTCAACCCTGTATACTAGGCCTGGAAACTGTTCTGGCTCGTACTCAACATTTTCAAGACCGAGGCTCATGGCTATGTCCGTAAGGTTCAGATCAACACCAAGGTCATATACAGCTACAATGTTCTGAACAATTATTTCAGGATTGTCGTAAACATCTATTCCTGCCTTTCTTAATTTTGATACTATTGTCTTAATCGTTAAATTGACGGCATCAAGATCCTTTGCACCCGTGCAGTTTACCTTACCGCTCCTGAAAATAAGAACAGCCGTTTTTGGCTCAATAAGCCTGTATATTAGGCCTGGAAACTGGTCAGGTTCATATTCTGAACCATCTAGAGCAAGCGCAATCCTGCTCAGGTCAAGCTTATCTGCAATCGCGGTTGATGCGACGATGTTTTCAATCGTAATTTTATCATCACCCATTATGGTCACCTTACTTAAACATTATTGATAAAGGGTATATATACTTTGGTCATTCTTTTCATAAACGTCAAAGAATATGGCACCTCCAAATTTTCTGCCCTGGGCTATCAGTTCCAAGCCTAGAGATTTGAACATTTCAACTATCCTTGAATGCGATGGGTATTCAATGTAAGTGAAAAAAAGTGTAAAGTATTCATGGATTAATTTACCCCTTGTTATAAACAATGATGATAGAATGGGAAAAATAAATATGTAGATGTAATAAAAAAATTGAAGTACTGGTGAATCAGGCTTTCCAATATCAACGATCACAAGCCTGCCTTTGATTTTTAAGATTCTGGAGAGCTCCCTTGCAGCATTTTCATGTGAAATTGCATCCCTGAAAGAAAAGCCACAGGTGACAAGATCAAAATACCCATCCCTTATGGGAATGTTTTCAAACTTGGCCTGGAGTTTATTGCCCTCCTCTCTGTTCATGTGCAAAAGATCCATGCTTGGATCCATGAGAATGGTGATACTGGGTGAACATCTTTTATGGACCAGCGATGCCATCGTTCCCGGACCCGTGCCCGCATCCAGATAATGTTCAGGATTACCTATGAAATCCATTGCCCTTTCCCTTACAACGGATTCATTGCCAAGGCTCATGATCCTGTTCATTAAACTGTAAAATGGCTGGAGCTTTTCTAGGCTTCTTTCTAAGTCTTGCCATTTGTCACTTTTCATGAAATTGCTTTTCCTCCGCCGAATATCCTTGGAACCTTGTCCTGATGGCTTATTACATACATGTCCTGCGTGATTGCTATTTCCTGCTCAAGATCAATGAGAACTATTTCACCCGATACATCTGATACTGTGGCTGGATATTTGCCAAAGTTTGAATAAATCTGAATCTTTTCATTTGTGTACATTGAATCCCTAATGGCCGGGTTTCTTCTCACCCTGATTTTTATTGAAGATGATGTCATGAACCTCTCGTGCGATGCAAGTATTGCACCTTTAGGTACGTTATCTGGCTCTACGTTTTTCAATGCTACACCCACCCTTGTTCCCATGTCAGCAAAATCAACATCCACGTCCTGTACCTGTATTGACCTGATCTCTGTCATTTTCTGACCTGGGTAAATCCTCATCTCATCGTGTTTGTTTATCCTACCTCCTTTAACAAAACCGAGTGCAACGGTGCCAACACCTTTTACGGGAAATACCTGATCAACAACAATGTAACCCTCACCATTACCCTGCCTGGGTTTTAATCTTTCAAGAAAATCCATCGCATTCTCAAGCTTATTCTCAACAATTTCAAAGTTTGAAAGTGTTGTATTTTTTATTATTCCTTTTATTGTACTAAATTTATCAGTATCCGCAAGGATTATGCCATTATCAATGCCGAATGCATCTATTGCTAGAAATACTTCACCAAGATCTTTATCAATCTGGTTTACCTGGACCATAGCAACATCAGATACAGATGAAGCAAGCAATAATGGAGCAATCCTTTCTGGAAACTTAAAGGGTAAAAGGAATGTGAATACATTCTCCCCAGATTTTTTATTGTAATATTTAATGTCAGTCTCAGATCCTTCCTTTGCAAGTTTCTTTAGGAATTCCTCATCCATATAAGACAGTATTGTATAGTGCATATACCATGTAATGTTTTACATATATAAAATAAATTGGAAAGTTTTTTTATCATAAAAACATGATCAATCATGAACTGCGGTAAAATTCTAAGTACCTGGAACCAGGGATATATGTATTACACAGAGATACTATTCACAATTGTATTTTTCATTTTTGGCATCATCATTGCCATTTTTTCAATATTTTCCCTTTTTGGCTTGGTATTTGCTTTAATATTCATAATAATAGGCATATTTTCAGGATTCATTGACATTTCAAAGGGCACACCAGGAAGGAACACAATATCTGCTAGACTCAACGAATTTTGTTATGCAGGTTATTCAAGACCTTTCGGCAATGCAAGGGTTAAAATTGATTTTAATGAAAAACCTAGATTAATTGTTCTTAGATATGCATATTTCTTTTCACCGCCAGGAACATTCATGTCCTTAACATCGCCCTGGCAGGGATGGAATTTGCTTTTTATTCATGATGGTAAAGTTTCTTGGGGACCTGATGTTTCAACTGTAAACTATTTAAGGAGAGATCATGTGTTTATGGGATCGGTTATAAAGCGCTTTAGAGAATTGAATTTTGAAGTTGAATATGCGCTTCTAGACCCACAATACATGGATGATTTTGTAGATTCATTAAAAAAATATGCCGGAGAAAATTTATCTTTAAAGGAAATATTAAACGTCATAGGCCTTGATGAATACGGTAGACTGAAGGAAAAGCATGGGAAAATTTATGAACCACCTGAAGATTTAGAAAGAGCAAGCATAAACATCACTTATGAGGAAATGCTACCAGCAATACTTTCAAGGTAAAGCCACCGTAGCTCAGCTCGGTAGAGCGGCTGATTCGTAATCAGCAGGTCGGGGGTTCAAACCCCTCCGGTGGCTCTCTGAAATGAAATGATTTTTATTATAGTTTTGATTTTTATTTGTTGATGAGACTCAAGGTCTATTATTACGGAATATTTTCGAAGATTGTAGGCAAACAATCGGAAATCATAGAATTTGATGGTAAAAATTTATATCAGCTTAAAGATTTTTTACTGAAAATGTATCCTGGAATGGCAGATAAATCACCCATAATTTCTGTTAATTTTCGAACCTTGAACGATATAGAGCTGAAAGATAATGATGAAATAATAGTCATGGCAATAGGTCCAGGTGGCTAAAATAATTTTAAATAAATCTATATTATAATAGCACATATGAAAATCACAGATAATATTGATCTTATTGAGAGAACAATGTGCAATGTTTATGTTTTAAGAATTTCTGGAAAGGTCTTACAGATAGATGCTGGAATGAAAGGAAGCGCAAAACTTGTGATGAATTATTACAAAGAAAATAACATAAAACCGGACATTGTGTTGATCACCCATTACCACCTTGACCATATTGGCGGTCTCAAAACAATAAAGGATAGATATAATCCAGAGATCTATGCAAGCAGTGTTGAGATACCTGTGATAGAAGGTACATCCTCCATGGGTAAGCCTAAATCCCTGGGGGCGAGGATAATGTTCTCTATGGTTAGGCCAGAACCTGTAAAGGGCATAAGGAACATCAACGAATTAAAACTGGAGGGCATAAAGGTCATTGAAACTCCAGGTCACACACTAGGAAGCACATCCTTTTTTGTTGAAAATGAAAGAGCAGTGTTCATAGGTGATGTGGCCGGCAATGTAAATGGCGAGCTTAAAATTAATGAAAAATACACGCTTGATCTGGAGAAGGCAAAGGAATCACTTGCAAAGATTAAAGCGCTTTCGCCCGTGCTTGTTCTTCCAGGGCATGGCAAGCCAATAAAGATCTAGATGTTTTTTATTCCATGACCCGTAAGAACAATAAGATTTTCACCGCTGAAATTTCCCTTTCTGAAAGCAGCATAGGCAACGGCCGAACTGTATTCCACAGAAATTCCCTTTCTGAGAAGAATGTTCCTTGCCTCAATGATTTCTTGTTCTTTGACAATAATGCATTCCTGATCTTTCATTTTATTAACCATCTCATCAAGCAGCAGAGGAGATGTGCTTATTAGAGCATCTGCTACAGACGTGACTTTCTCAGGCGGTATATATTTCTCATTTTTCATTGCATGGCATAGTGGTGAAACCTGCTCTGTCTGAGCTGCAACAATCTCTGGCATTTTTTCAATCTCATTGGAATCGTAAAGATGCTTGAAACCTGAGATCAAACCAAGGAGAAGCGTGCCTGCGGAAACTGGAACGAATATCCTTGGTAATGGATCTTTGAGATCCCTGAAAATCTCATACGAGATAATGCGCATGCCATCCCTGAATTCCGGGTTTAGCACATGGCTTGCAAAGAAACCTTCAGCATTCATTGCTGCTCTTGTGACATCGTTCCTGTTTCCCCTTATCTTGTGAATCTTCCCACCAAAAGATTCTATAAGCTTGATTTTAAACTCATTTGCATTCTCTGGCACGTATATGTGAACATCAAGGCCTGCCCTTGCACCATATGCCGCAATTGATGCTCCAGCATTTCCTGATGAATCTTCATTTATTCTTTTTATATTCTTATTTTTAAGATGCTCAACAAGTGAAGATATTAGGGTCAAAGATCCACGATCCTTGTATGATAGCGTAGGCGAAAGATATTCAAGCTTGAATATTGCATCATCGTAAAGCAAAGGAGTATTGCCTTCACCCAGCGTGATCCAGTTTTTTATATATGGAAAATTCATTTTCATATCCGGATTAAATTTTTCATCAATATCAGGCACAAAATAACCGCCACAATTCTTGCAGTATAGTTCTTTATCTTCCCTTTCTTTGCTGCACCTATGGCAAATAAATCTCATGATTTCACATGTGCCAATTTATATTTTAAAATTTCCTAGAAAAGAGCTCAGTAGAAATCCTTTTAGAAAAATTAATTTTCCATAATCTTTTGTGATTCTTGCCATTCTTGTGATGTTATAT
>JBMFTB010000028.1:0-20196 GCA_049967255.1 Thermoplasmata archaeon | reverse complement strand
AAACCCAAAAATCAATAGCCCTATATAAATATGTCATAAAAATGTCACTTATTTGTCAGAATTACTCAACACACCAAGAAATGAGAAAACACTTAAATAGATGTGGGGAATTTTCAATTGCCGATTTTGGGGAATTCTTGACTGCCATCTACATGCGGTACAGCAAAATAATCATTCTTTCCCTTTTTCCTGAATTTTAGATGTTCTATATTCTTATGAAAGAAGTTCTTGAATGCATTATCAAGAAAGCGTAATGACATCTGTAAGGATTGAGAATTCACCTCGTATAACCGTGGATATTGCTTCTTGAGTTCAATGAGCATACCCTGGGTGTTCAGATAGCTCAATGAAGATTTCTCCGCATCCTTATGCGTTATGTAGTATTCATCCCTCTTCGCCAAGAAATAGTTGTATACGAATCGACAGCTACCAAAGTGCTTTTCCAGTAAAATTTTCATTTTTTGTGGGATATAGCTTCACTTTGGTAGCAACCATCATTGTTTATATAAATAATAAAATAAATATAAACTTTTTATTGAGGCAAATCAGTGTATCTCATCGCTGAAGCAATTGAGATTTACAGCTTCCCTCAAACCCCTAACATTCCTTAACATTTTTTAATCGCCAATAAATAAACACAAGGGATATGAGTATGAAAAGCAAAACGATGACAAGGTATAGAATGTTTAATTTAACAAATAATGTATCATAAACAAGAGTAAATATTCCCAAAGCATAATATCCCCATACAAAACTGCTCACAACATTTTTGCTTGGAATCAAAGAATGAAATAAATATGCTATTATAGAAAAAATAATTGACGTTATGCCCATTATTAAAAGATCATTGAATAAATTAGGTTGGATTAAAATTAAGGAAAATATTAAAATAGAAATTATTAAAACAATAAAAATTGAAATGATTCCAATAAATTTTCTTGAATTTTCCATAATTTACAATATATTTTATAATATAAATTTTTTGCCATTTCGAATCTTATAAATTAAAAATTAATGGTAAAATAAAGATAAAATGTTAAGTATTTGAAATTATATAGAATAATTTAGAGATGGAAAAAGATTTATCAAGGAGTTTGGGCAATGCAATTGTTAGAATTGACGGAACCATAGAGAAAATGGATATTTCAGAGGATTTTTCCAAAGAGGAATTTGCCATAATGATTGCCACTGTTTTTGGTGGATCAAAAACTTTATTGGAGGAATTAAAAATTGGAGAAATACCAAGAATTTTGATTAAAAATGATGAATGTTCAATAGAATTAGAGAGCATTGATAGTAAAAGAATATCTATAAAAGTTTTAAAAAAATAATGATTTAATGCGATAGATTTTTAAATATTCAGTTAATATATTAAAATATGATCTCCCTTATTATTGTTGATATGATTCACGAATTTGTGGATGGGAAATTTGGTTCAGAAAGGGCTAGATCCATTGTATCAAATGTCAAGATGCTTATAGATATTGCAAGAAGTAAAGGATTTCTCGTAATTTATGTGAAAGATTCACATAATGAAAATGATCCTGAACTGAAGGTCTGGGGAGCGCATGCAATGAGGGGCTCTTTTTCTTCCGAAATCGTGAATGATTTAAAGCCCTCAGAAACGGATATAATAATAGAAAAAACTACTTATGATGGATTCTTTGAAACACAATTGAATGATGTTTTAAAGAAACAAGGCATTGATAAAATTATTGTAGCGGGTGTAAGCACAGATATATGTGTGATGCATACTGTAGCGCATGCGTTTTTCCTTGGGTATGAAACATATGTTGTAGAAGAATGCACAGAATCAATTAAAGAAACTAATAAGGAGTTCGGTTTAAAATATATGAAAAACATATATGGTACAAAGATAATTAACCTAAAAGATGTAGGTGAAATATTATGAAGTTTTATATTGCAAACGAAGATGAAATACTTTCGGGAAAAACAACAGATGTTTATTTTTTAAGAACATTGGAAATACTCAAAAAAGAAAACATACATAAAAAAGTGGTTGCTGAAGTTACTACCCAGGATCAGCATAATCCATGGATTGTTTTTGCTGGTTTAGAGGAAGTTATTAATTTAATGCAAGGAAAAAAAATCACATTAAGGGCATTAAAAGAAGGGACAATATTCACTCCATTTGACCAGAATGGTATTCCTTTACCTGTTCTTGATATAGAAGGAGATTATCAGGATTTTGCCATATATGAAACACCAATTTTAGGCCTAATATGTGAATCCTCTGGCATAGCAACCAAATCAGCAAGATTTAAAAAGTTAATAGGTGAAAAAACACTTTTATCATTTGGTGTAAGAAGAATGCACCCAGCTATAGCACCAATGATAGATAGGTACTCATACATAGGTGGTTGTGATTTTGTTTCAAGTGTAATAGGTGCAGAAAGACTTGGTTTTGTTCCAAGAGGAACAATGCCACATGCACTTATACTTGTTTTGGGAGAAGAGAGGGCTTGGAAAAAATTTGATGAGGATCTGGACATATCTGTACCCAGAATTGCATTGGTAGATACATTTGGAGATGAAAAATTTTCATCTATAAGGGCCGCTGAACTTATAAAGGATCTTAATGGTATAAGGCTTGACACTCCCTCATCCAGGAGGGGTAACTTTGCACATATAATAAGAGAGGTGAAATGGGAACTGGAAGTGAGGGGGTATAAACATATAGATGTTATTGTTTCTGGTGGTATAAAGGAAGAAAATGTAAAGGAATTAATAGATGCTGGTGCTGATGGTTTTGGCATTGGAACAACAATATCAAGTGCATCAACAATAGATTATGCGATGGATATTGTTGAAATTGATGATGTCCCTATAGCAAAAAAGGGCAAATTTTCAGGTAAAAAGGATGTTTACAGATGCGAAAACTGTGGCACATATGCTGTTGTAAAAAAGGGATCAAAAAAACCAATATGTAAAAAATGTGGCTCTGAAATGATAAATGCAATGGATACAGTTATAAAGAATGGTGAAATTTTAATCCAGTTACCGAATGCTGAAGAAATAAGGAAATATGTTATGGATCAGTTAAAAGGCGTTGATTTAAATGAGTAAAATCCTTGTTATTTCTGACATTCATGGTAATTATGATGCCCTTTATTCAGTATTGACTGAAAAATATGATTATTTAATAGTTTCTGGTGATTTAACAGATTATGGGCCCGATCCAGGTCTTGTTATCGATGCTATAAAAGAAAATGCACATTATGTTGTTATGGGGAATCATGATTCTGCAAATGCGTTCAACATTGATTGTAAATGTTCAGAAAAATTCCATGATCTTTCTGTTTATACCAGAAACTACTATAAAAAATTCATCTCAGCTGAGGAAATAAAATTTTTAAAAACTTTGCCATTATTTGTGAATTTTGAAATTGATGGTGTAAAATTTACTATGGTACATGCTTCCTTGTTAGATTACCTTTATGATTATGTTTTTCCTGAAATAAGTAATGAAGATTTAATAAAAAAATTCAAAAATTCATCAAGCGATTTTGTTATTTTTGGACATACACATTTGCCAATGATTAGGATTATTAATTCAACTGTTTATATTAATCCTGGTAGTGCGGGTCAGCCCAGAGATGGAAATTGGGAGGCCTCTTATGCAATTATAAACACTAATGATAAATCCTTTAAAATCAAAAGAAATAGATATGATATTGAAAAAACAATAGAGAAAATTAAGGTCTTAGACATGGATGAAAAAATAAAAAGTACACTTATAAAAATACTAAAAAATGGTGGTATTTCCTAGTTTCATGTACCTTTCCTTTCTTTCCTCTTTGGCCTTAGCCCCGTATAACCACATCTTCTGCATCTAGTAGCATTGGGTGGGTTTTTAGCGTAACATCTCATACATATTTTCTTATTTAATTTCCTGTTTACTGCCTCTGCAAATGTCATTTGAATCAAACCTTTCATGCTTAATTCATATTTAATCTTTTTTTCTTTGGTATAATATACCGGCAAGTATTATCATAGATCCAACAATGACACCAATTGTAATAAATATTATAGCTTCTGCATTGAAAATAAATTCTTTCTGAAATGTCCCAAATGAAATAAATGAAAAAGATTGTACAGTACCATTCTGATCTGGAAAAATTTGATAAAGGTCAGTTTCTGTGCTATTTTTATTTGAAATATAAAAAGTTGAATTTTTTGAATACATGTTTATTTCTTCCAATGGAAGTGTTTTAGATATTTCTTTTATATTAAAATTTTCATGGTATTCTGCCTCAATTATATTCATTTTGCCAAATGAAATATGCTCAAAAATTATTACCGATGGTGAAGGTTTACCATTGATATAAATATGAACTAAAATTCCATTCCCAGAGAAATTTAAGTATTTCTGCCCGTTCAAAAAAATGTAATCTATGTGAATTTTATATCCAGAAACAAAGGAAATTAATTTAAAATCATAAACATTATTGTTTAACTCTATAAAATTTACTTTCCAAACAATATTTTTAAAATGAATGTGAATGCCATCATTAAAGAGTATTGATGAAATATAGAAATTGTAAACAGTGTTATTGATATTCATCTCTAATAATGGTATATTTTTAAAGAATGTCACTGAAAAATTCTTATTTTCAATTTCAATGGAATTATTTTTTTCAATTACTATGCCCTGTGATATAGGAACAAAAATAAGAATAAAAACTATCAAAAAAACAATTGTTGTCTTCATTTTTTCACCAGCTTCCTTAATGTTATAGCACTCGCCAATAAAACAATAAAAACAGCAGATATAATGATAGAAAATCCATATATATTGTTCTCTTGTATGTAATTTTCTGGAATGCTGGATAAGTAAATAAAATAAATATAACTACCATTTATATTTTTAATTGCATAAGAATTAACACTTTCGTTTAAAACATTATTCATAGTTGAATTTTTAAATGAAATTCCATTTATTGTTATGTTTAATGGTTTTTCATAACCCATTAAATCAAGTATCAGGAATCCATCAGATTCATTATATATTAATGATAGAGATAATGTTTCTCCATTTATTTTTATAGATGATATTTCCATGGACTGATTTGTAAACTCAACCGTTAATATACTTGTGTTTAAATAAATTATACCATCAAATTCATTACTCTGCATATATTGACTAAATTCACCAATGGTTTCATTTGTTTCGATAAAAATCTTCAATGAAAGATTTTTTGTGGAATTTATATATAATGTTGAATTCAATATATAAAAATTACCTCCATTTATAAAGCCAAGACCGTTGATATCACTTATAAAAAAACCATTAAATGATATTGCTTTTGATAAGGAAAGATTATTAAAAACAATTTTTATTGAAACATTGCCTTTTCCCTGTATATCTATGATGGGACTTTTAATACCTATAATTTTCTCCCTAATTCTTTCACTTAAAAATTGTTTTTGAACACCATTCCCGGACCAATATCCTTGGATTCTAGGAGTGATTGTTATAGAGTTTATTATTATTTCATTTCCGTAAGTCAAATTAAAAATATCCCCATTTGCCATTTCGTTAAAATTTACATAATTTTTTTGCATGTTTTCGCTTTGGCCTAAGCTATTTGATGATAAAATAAGTGATGAAATGATTATCATCAGAATTATGATGGATTTTAATTTCATTCAATTCTTTAACTTATGTTAACTATTTTAGATTTTTTGTACAATCTTTTTATGTTATAGTGTTTAAAGTAAAAATTTTTTTATAACAATAATATTTGTATAATGGAAAATCGTTTTATTTTTATGGACTGTATATTCTTTATTTCGGCTCTTGTAGCAATATTTTCATTTGTAAATCCATTTGGTTCTATTCCATTTTTTTTATACAATGACTCAAAATTGTTCAAAACAGGATAGAAGAAAAATATTAAGAAATAGTATAATGGTAGCCATAGGTGTTCTTCTAATATTTGGTATTGGTGGAAAATATATCTTTTATGATTTTTAACATAAATGTGAATGTTTTTAAGATCGCAAACAGTATTTTACTTGATAAATTAATGGTTATAGTGGTCATATTTATAGCTATGATTCTTTCATATTTCCTTCTTCTGTCTTCAAACATATTTTTTAAATATCTAGGAAAAACTGGAAATCTTGTAATTTCAAGGATGATGAGCCTGATCTTAGCAGCCATATCCATTGAATTCATATGTAAGGGAATTGAGGATTTAATCATTGTTTATTTGTGAGGATAATTTGGTACCTCTGTAATTATTGTTACATCATGCGGATGACTTTCTCTCAATCCTTCGCCTGTCATCCTGATGAATTGGGCATTTTTCCTCAGTTCATTTATATTTGATGCACCAACATAACCCATGCCAGACTTAAGACCACCTATGAGCTGAAAAATTACATCCTCGAGTTTTCCCTTATATGGTACTGCACCTTCTACACCCTCAGCCACATACTTTGCTTCCCCAATCTTTCCATACCTATCGGATATACCCTTTTGAATTACACCCAGCGATCCCATACCCCTGTAAGTTTTGTATTTTCTTCCGCCTATGATTATTTCCTGTCCAGGTGCTTCATCAGTGCCTGCAAGTAAATTACCTAGCATTACCGCATTGGCACCAGCAGCAAGTGCTTTGACTATATCCCCTGAAAACCGAATACCCCCATCTGCTATTATTGGGATTTCATAAGACTCTGCGACATCTGCTACCTGTGATATTGCCTCAAGCTGAGGAACACCCACGCCAGCAACAATTCTTGTTGTACATATGGATCCTGGCCCAATACCTACCCTTATTCCATCCACACCAATTGAAATTAAATCCTCTGCAGCAGATGCAGTTGCAATGTTTCCAGCAATTATATCAATGCTTATTTTATTTCTTATCTCTTTAATACCTTCCATTACCTTTGTATTGTGGGCATGGGCGGTATCAATTACTATTAAATCCACACCTTCCTTTTCTAGTATTTCTGCCCTCCTTATATCGTATGGGCCTACTGCAGCACCCACAACCAATCTACCTTCTTTGTCCCTTATTGAAAAAGGATATTTTTCCCTTTTAAGAATGTCCTTTGCTGTAATCAAGCCCCTTAATTTTCCATCCTTACCAACTATTGGTAGTTTTTCTATTTTCTTATCCTGCATAATTGAAAGTGCCTTCTCCAATGTTATATCTTCGTTACCTACAATTAAATCCTTTGTCATTATATCCCTAACAAGTGTATCCATATTTTTCAAAAATCTTACATCGCGCTCAGTTATAATTCCAACGAGTTCGTCATTTTCTATAACAGGGAGACCTGCAATTCTTCTTTCCTTCATTATTTTTATAGCTTCTTTCACAGGTAATTGGGGGGAAATTGTGATAACATCTCTTATTATTAGACTTTCCTCTCTTTTCACCATTCTCACAGCATTTCTCTGCTCCTCTATTGTTTGATTCCTGTGGATTATCCCAATTCCACCTAGATGTGCCATTTCAATTGCCATTTCTGGACCTGTTACGGTATCCATAGGTGAGCTAACAATTGGTATGTTTATGATAATATTTTTTGAAACTTTTGTTTTTGTATCAGCTTCTTTTGGATCTACCCTCGTTTTTGATGGAATTAACAAAACATCATCGAACGTAAGACCCAATTTAATTTTCTCAAATTTTTCAGTATACATGCAATTATGATTATTAAAAAATATTTAAATCTTACCTGAACTCTTCCAAAATTCTATAAATTTCTCAACGAATTTATCTGAAAAGCCCCCCCTGTATCTGATCAGTGTTCTGGATATAAGATCTGAATTTTTCATTATATAATAAATATTTTTACCTTCCTTTTCCTGAATAATCATTCCAGATTTGAGCATTTTTTTAATATGGTAAAGTACCGTTTGATTTTTTATTCCTAGATCCTGAGATACTTCATTTAACGTAGCTTTTTCCTTCATCAATATTTCAATTATAATTTTCCTCTGAACCGGCTGCCTAAGGAACGGTAATACTTTCTTTTCCTCAGGAAATTCCATTTGATTTGGATAATATCTTCTATAACCAAACTCATCCTTCCCAACTATTAAGGATTCTTTTTCAAGAACTGATAGATTATATTGCAGATCACCAACATTCATATCAAGCAATCTTAATAATTCCCTAAAATGTAAACCTGGATTTTTTCTAATCAACTCGTATATTTTTTTCCTTTTTTCAAGCTCTAAAGGCAAACCTTTCACCTTGAAATTAAGGTAATATAGAGAATCAGAAGGATTGCAATGTCAATTATAAAATATACCCACATTGGAATCATAATACTAATTATATCAGAAATTATGAAAATAATTGGTGTTATAAGATATGCAAAAAAAACAAATGAAATGTATATGAAAATCTTTTCATGCATATTTTTCCAGGATCTTATTCCAATGTAAAGAAAAAACATAGCCATAACGAGCAATATACCCGCCATCATTTCTGATATCATGCTTGAATAAATAATCACTTATGATATAAAGCTTTTAATACATCTTCATTATTTTTAGGATGTGTGGATTGGCATTGATGACACGGATTCGTCAAATGGTATGTGTACAACTTATTTAGCACCTGTGATAGCCGGTAATTTGGATCTGAAAATAATAGGTTTGCCAAGGCTTGTCAGACTTAACCCAAATATTCCATGGAAAACGAGAGGAAATGCTGCAATTGCAATTCAAATTGGATATGGAAAAGGAAAAAAAATTAAAATTGGTGAATTTAATTCAAAAGAAATTTTTTCCTATGAATATGGTGAAGATTCGGGGATTGATGAAAATTATGTGTTAGAAAGTGTAAAAAAAATTGTAGAAAAATATGCCATTTTTGAAGAGGAAAAAACATCTCCAGGAATTGTTATTTCAAAGAAAAAAATTGATGAAAAATTATACTGGAAAGCTGTAAGATCCGTTGTTTCAATGGTTGAGATTTACAATTACCTTAAGGATACCAATTACATAGGTTACAAATATAAAAGAGGCTTAATCGGTGCTGCAGCAGCAATATCCTGGAAACCGAGGAAAAAAACATACGAACTTTTGGCATATTTACCTGAAGATAAATGGGATAAAGATAGATATGTTGATAAAAATTCCGTAATTTTAATGGATAATTTGGTCAAAACCACATTTGAAAACTATGATTACAAAAATGACCATATTGCCATAAAACCTGAAACAAAAACACCTGTTCTTTTTGGTATTAGGGGAACAGATTTAAATGATCTGGAATACGCTAGAAAAATAATAAAAAGCGATAATTATGCGAGTTATTTGATTTTTGAAACTAACCAAGGAACAGATAATCATCTCGTAAAAAAATTGATCAAGGACATTAAACCATTTGATTCCGTAATTGTTGATTGTACTGTAATTGAAAAACCTAAAGTTATTCAAGGAGGTCATGTTATCCTAAAAATTTCGGATCTATCTGGGGAAATGTATGCAGCGGCATACGAAAAAACGAAGGAGTTCAGGGAAATCATAAAAAAATTAGAAATCGGAGATAAAATAAGGATCTATGGAAGTGTAAAAAAATATCCGAAAACAATTAACATTGAGAGAATTTTAATCTTGAAATTGATCAACATATATAAAAAAATTGTTCCATTATGCCCAAAATGTGGTAGGAAAATGGAATCTAAGGGATATAAAAAGGGTTATAGATGCAAGTATTGTGGAACTTTTTCCAATGATGTAAAATTTGAAAAAATAAATAGAGATCTAGACCCTGGCTTTTACCAAGTACCTATAATTGCCCGGAGACATCTTTCAAAACCCATTGAATTTTTCAGGTAGTATATAAGCTATTTTATTTCCACCATTTCTGATTATTTTACCCCTTATTCCATATACATTTTGAATCGATTCTTCATTTATGACAAGGTCTGGTTCACCTATGGCATATATTTTTCCATCATAAATCAGAGCGAGTTTTGTACAGTATCTGATTGCAAGATTAACATCATGCATGCTCATCACTATTGTTTTTCCCCCTTCCCTCATTTTTTCTATAATTTCAAGTATTTCTATCTGATATCTTATATCAAGGTTACTTGTGGGTTCGTCAAGTAAAATAATATCAGGATCCTGTGCAATTGCCCTAGCAATAAATACCCTTTGCCTTTCTCCACCAGATATCTCCCTGATGGATTTGTCCTTCAACTCATATGTACCTGTTTTCTTTAATGCATCAAAGATCAATCTTTCATCATTATCTGAAATGGGGTCAATAATACCAAGATGGGGGTATCTACCCATCGCAACTATTTCATAAACAGTAAAATCAAATGCTGGAATCATGTCCTGTGGTACAACACCCATTATCCTTGCAAGTTCTTTCCTTGAATATTTTTCTATTTTTTTACCTTTTATTAGTATATCACCTGTTTCTTTTTTTAAATAACCATCCAGTACATTTATTAGTGTTGTTTTTCCGGAACCATTTGGACCCAAAATGCCTAAAATTTCACTATTTTCTACATTTAAGGATATACCCTTTAAAATTTTTTTATCACCGTAGGAAAATGTTAAATTCTTAATATCTATCATTTTTACCTCCAATATCCCTTTTCTTTTGTTAAAAGATATAAGAAAACAGGTATACCTATTAATGATGTAATTATGCCAACTGGAAGTTCTTCAATAATATTTAATGACCTTGCGATTGTATCAGCAATTACCATGTATCCACCACCGAGAAAAATTGATGAAATTATTACTATCCTATTGTTCGGCCCAGTTATAATTCTCACAATATGTGGGATTATTAAACCTACAAAACCTATAATACCTGAAAATGCTACGCTCAAACCTGTTATTAGAGATGATAAAACAAAAAACAACAGTCTTGACTTTTTTACATTTATGCCAAGAGCATAAGCATGCTCTTCACCTATCATTATAGGATCAATATCCCTGCCCATCAGGGCCAGTATTATCATGGCTGGTACCGCAAAAATAAGCATTATGTAAACATAATTCCATTGGGCACCGCTGAAACTCCCCATCAACCAGTAAAAAACGGTTTGTAAATCTTTTCCATTCATATACATAAGGTATGAAACAATTGCACTGAAGAATATGGATATGCCTAAACCAGCAAGTAACATATTTTCACTTTTAGGTCCGGATGAATAAGATGCAATCAATGCAACAAGTATTGTTGTAAATGTAGCACCTAAAAATGCCAAAAATGGAAGAAAATATATATTTAAGGCGGTAAGGCCTGCTATGATGGATATTGTTGCACCAAGTGCCGCACCGGACGCTGTACCAGTAATATAAGGATCTGAAAGTGGATTCCTGAATATGCCTTGCATTACAACTCCTGAAACTGCTAAAGATGCACCAACAAGAGATGCAAGCAATATTCTAGGTAATCTTAATTCCCAAATTATTATATGATATGGCCCTGTTGCATTTGGATCAAAAATCTCCTTTATAATTGTAAAAAAAGGAATATGAACAGGCCCTATACCAATGGATATAATAATGGCTAATACAAAAAAAACAACAGATATCGAAATGAACTTTATTCCACCAATCTTTTTCATTTTTATTCCATACAGTTCGTCTCAGGCAGAATCTTTTCGATGTATTCTTTAAGCCAACCCGTTGCCTTTTCTCTGGCATCAAGAAGCATAGATCTTCCTTCACATTCCCTTTTCATGTAAGGCTTGATTTTTAAGTATTTTTTGTAATTTTCTCTTGCTTCTTTTGCTTCTTGCTCACGCTTAAGTTTAGTACAGGCCACTGCATATGATAGCCAGGAATATGCATAACTTGGGTCTTCTTCAACAGATTTTTTGAAAAGATCATATGACAATTCCACCTTCCCAAGTTTTATTGCTGCCCAGCCTCCCCATAAATATGCTTTTCTTTTCTCACTAAAATTTCCATCATTTATATCCCTAAGATGATATTCCAAAGCCTTTTCATATGCTAATTTTGATCTTTCTAATTCACCTAATTTTTCAAGACAGTTTGCATAGCCATGCCATATGCCTGCGTTCTTATCATCCAATTCTATTAATTTTTTATATAGCTCAGCGCCATAATTGTATTTTTTCATGCAAATCATCGATTCTGCCACCTGGTATAGCAGTTCTAAATTTTCTTCATTCATCAAATAAACTTTAAATAATTCAAGTATATTTACTTTTTGAGGTAAAAACATGAAAAAGGGAATTACTGTTCTTATAGTTGTGGTAATAGTGATTGCATCGTTTGCAGCAGGTTTTGCAGTCTCAAACTATGAAAGCCAAAAAGTGCCATCACAAGGCGGTTCAAAAAATTCAAGCGTTAGTTATATAACAGTAATAGACGACGAAAATAATGTTGTAAAAGTACCCCAGCCTGTCAAAAGAATTGTTTCACTTGCACCTTCTTGTACAGAAGTAGCATTTTCTCTAGGTCTTGGTAAAAGCGTAGTGGGTGATACTATTTATGATGAATTCCCACCACAGGCTGTAAATATAACAAAGATAGGTGGTGTTACTAATGTATCTGTTGAAAAGGTCATATCTCTTGATCCCAATCTTGTTCTGGCTTTTGGTGGCCTGACGCCTCCTCAAACCATACAGCAGATAGAAAATGCGAGCATTCCAGTAATAGTAATGAATCCAAGCAATCTGATGGATATTTTGCATGATGTAATGATTTTGGGATATGCAACAAATACAACTTCCAATGCAACAAAGCTTGTTAACACAATTCAAAACTTTTTGTATGCATTGAATAATGCAACTTTTAATATACAAAATAGGACTACAGTGTTCTATCTAGGCTGGTATCCACAGATGTGGACTGCAGGTGAAGATACATTCATAAATGATATGATAGCCCAGGCGGGCGGTATTAATATTGCAGCAACAGGTTATTCATGGTTTATTATAAATCCTGAAACATTAGTTAACGATAATCCCCAGTGGATCCTAGTTTCTCAGGATCAGGCTTCTTTGCTTTCACAGTTTGCAAATAATTCTGCATTCCAGAACATTACAGCAGTTAAGTTACACCACTACATAATACTTCCAGATTACTACATTCAAGAACCTGGACCACAGATGTTTATAGGAGTGGAATTACTCTTTGAGACACTTTATCCAAATCTGACAACTGGAATTCCTCAACTAACATTGCAGGAAATGTTTCCGGGATATAATTCATGACCAGAATTTACCACATAACAAAATTTTCCGATTCCTCCTCCTATATTTTTTTTAATGGATGTAACTGGAACTGCGATTTTTGCATACTTAAAAAATACAGGTTTGATATTCACTGGTCTAAAAATCAGAAGAATTTGGAAATAAAATTTTTAGATTTAAATGATGTAATAAATATTCTTTTTAAAAACGATATAAGAGAAGTGTTTTTAGGCGGCGGTGAACCAACACTTGATAATTCTCTACCATATCTGCTGAAGATTTTAAAGGATAAAAAAATAATAATAAATATTCTTACCAATGGAGAATTATTGACAAAGGACATTGTTGATCTTTCTGATAGAATTGCATTCAGCATAAAATCCGTGAATGATGAAATACACAAAAAAATTGTTCATCGATCAAATAAAAAATCGCTTGAAAATCTGAAAACACTTTACAATGAGAAATTTACATTTGAAACAGTCTATTTAAAAGAACTTGGTTGTAAAAATGTTTATGAAATTGCACAGTTCCTTGATTCTATTAAAAATAATCTCAGTCTAAGGGTTGATCCACTGATACCTGTAAACGAAAAATTCCAGAGACCTGATATGGATGATGTTGATAATTGCATAAAATACGTATCTAAAAATTCAACGGTTAAGATTTATAGGATAATGGGTTCAGGTAAAAATGCAAAAGTGCTCTATCCATGAATGATGAAATCCTGGTATTGGTAATTGCACTGACAATTGATGCAATTGGTGAATATCCGAACAAAATTCATCCTGTTGTTTGGGTAGGTAAGATAATAGATTTCTTTGATAAAAAAAGAAAGAAGAGATCAGGTGGTGTTGAGTTTGTTGAGGGCTTTCTTCTTTTCATTTTTGTTTCATCAATTTTCATTTTAATTATAATATATATTTTAAGAGTTTTATTGGATTATGAAATAATATCAATAATCTTTCAGGCATTTCTGCTTAAGGCATCTTTTTCCATAGGTGCTCTTATAAAACATGTTAAAAGATGTGAAACTGAAGATACGGAAGACCTTAAAAAAAATGTTTCTATGATAGTGAGTAGGAATGTAAAAAATCTTACAAGGGCACAACTATATTCTGCTGCAATAGAGAGCGGTGCTGAAAATATCGTTGATTCAATTGTTTCGCCACTCTTTTATTTTATGTTTTTTGGCGTTCTAGGTGCTTTCTTTTTCAGGATTGTAAACACATTCGACGCAATGATAGGATACAGGAATGAAAGGTACGAATACTTTGGAAAATTTGCTGCAAGAATGGACGATGTAATGAATTTCATTCCTGCCAGAATTACAGGATTTATTCTTTTACTATTCTCACCAAAAAGGGTATGGAATAATTTGAAAAAACACAGAAAAATAAAGATAAATGGTATGTACACCATTGCTTCAATGTCTGCAATATTGAATGTAACACTGGAAAAACCCGGATATTACAGGATTGAAGGAGAAAGGGATTGCAACATAAATGATGTAAAAAGATCAATTAATTATATATTGTATGTAAGCATTATTTGGATTACAATAATTATGGCGGTGATGGTGCTTTATGGTTTACCATGGTGGAGCTAGGGAATATGAAAAGGATTACATCGATTTCTCTTATTCCGTAAACCCTTACAAAGTTCCATTTTTAAAAAATCTCTTACATTCAGATTTTAATTCCTATCCATACTGCGAATCCTTGGAAATAAAAATAAAAAAGAAATTTGGGATTACTAGTGACGTGGTAATAGGAGCAGGAATAACGGAGCTTCTTTACATGGTTTCCTATGCTCTTAGAAAAAAAGATGCCATGTTTATGGTACATACTTACGGTGAATATGAAAAAATGGCCGATCTTTTTGGTATGAAAAAACATTTTAGGAGAAACATTGATCCTGACCTTGAATCATTTAATTTAAAAAATGGAATCATATTTTTTGCAAACCCAAACAATCCCACTGGAAAATTCTATAAAAACATTGAAACACTATTCGACATTGCCAGAAAAAATAATTCTTTTGTAGTTCTAGATGAGGCATTCATAGATTTCGTTGATCATAGTTCCATTAATTACCCTGAAAATGTAATTGTCTTAAGGAGCTTTACAAAATCTTTTGGCCTTCCTGGAATCAGAGCCGGTTATGCATTCGGACCGGAGGATGTAATCAATAGAATGAAAGAATTCAGAATGCCATGGTCCCTTGGCACTCTTGGTTGCAAATTTATAGAACTTGCACTTAAAAATGATTCATTCCTAAAAAATTCTATAAAAAAAATTAGCATGGAAAAAAATAGAATAGAAGAAATAACAAAATTGAAAACACACGCAAATTTTTTCCTTGCAGATGCGGGATTTAATGGTTTAAGGGAAATTCTGAAAAACCGTGGCATTCTGGTAAGGGATTGTTCATCATTTAATCTTCCAAATGCAATAAGGTTCTCTATAAGGAAAAAATATGAAAATGATATCCTATTAAAGGAAATAGAAAAATTCAATCTTAAAAATGTGGAAGGCATAAACTATGAAGTATAGGCCAATATTCATCATGGGAACTTCTTCTGGTGCAGGAAAAACAACTGTAGTAACTGCTCTCTGCAGAATATTTAGTGATATGGGCATTGATGTGGTGCCTTTTAAGGCACAGAACATGTCATTGAATGCTGGTGTAGGTATTGGCGGAGAAATGGCATATGCACAAGTGATACAGGCCAAGGCATGCAGAAAAACACCAGACGTGAAAATGAATCCTATTCTTTTGAAGCCTGAGGATGGAAAAACGCAGGTCATAGTGAATGGAAAATTCTTCAAAACAATTGATGCCAAAAATTATATGAGTTCAAATAAGGAAGACCTATTCAATGTAATATTGAGAGATTTCAAATATATTCAAGATAGAAGTGAACTAGTGATCATTGAAGGGGCTGGTTCTCCAGCAGAAATAAATATAAGGTATGATGTAGCAAACATGCAATTAGCAAGAAAAATAGGATCAAAAAATATACTTGTCTCTGATATTGATAGAGGGGGATCATTTGCAAGTATTGTGGGAACGGTGGAGCTATTAGGTAAAAATTCTTTTTCAGGCTACATTATGAACAAATTCCGCGGAAGTGAAGATCTCCTGGAAAATGGTTATTATTTTCTTTTTAAAAATTATAACTTGAAACATTATGGAACCATTCCTTTTATAGATAATAACTTGCCACAGGAAGATTCACTATGGTCTTGGAATGGAAAAAATGGAAAAATAAGGATTTCTATAATAAAATTACCACACATTTCTAATGCAACGGATTTCCATATTTTTTCAAGAATAAAAGATGTGGGCTTCAATTTTGCTTCAAATCCAGATGAACTGAACAATGCGGATGCAATAATTATTCCAGGAACAAAACTTACTGTACAAGACTTATTTTTCATAAGAAAAGAAGGGTTTGAGGACAAAATAAATGAATTATATAAGGAAGGTGCAAAGATAATTGGTATATGCGGTGGATATCAAATGTTAGGTAAATACATAATTGACAATTTCGAGACAAAATCTGGAAAAATAAATGGCCTTGGGATCTTGGACAGTAGAACAAAATTTGATGGAAGAAAAATTGTTTCACTTATAAGCGGAAAAATATTAGCAAAAGAATTCATGAATTATCGTATTTCAGGATACCAAATACACTTCGGCAAATCTATATCCAGAAGACCCTTTTCTCTGATAACAAAAGAGTATGATAAGGATGTTATTAAATACGATGGAAGTGTTTCAGAAAGAGCTCTAGGCACTTATTTTCACGATGTTTTTTATAATATAAATTTTCTGAAGAAGTTTTTAAATGATATTGCTAAAGAGAAAGGTTTAGAAAAAATAAATGTAAATTATAACATTGATAAAGAAATAGAGATGCTAGCAAAATTAATAAAAAAACACATTGATGCTGATTCAATTCTTAATGAATAAATTAATCATAATTTTTACTAATTTTTATTTATAGCTGAATCCATTAAATTCAAGATTATTAATGATAAGGATTTTCCTATTTCTGTGGCAAATCCACCATATTTAGTTCCTCTTTTTTCGCTGAATGCTATCATAAATGCATCTGAGGATGTCCCTATTCCTTTTCCAGCCTTCATTAATGAATAAACTTTAGTAGATATTAAAACATTTAGAAGATCCATCGCACAGCTGAATTCTATTCCATTTTTTTCAACAAGTATTGAGTTTATTGTTTTTGATTTTTTGCAATCTTCACCAGGTATGCATATATATCCTAGGCCAAGTGTAATGGTGATAAAAAAATTCTCATCTTCATAAAAAAATGCATTTTTTGTAAGGTCAACAGCAGTTAAAAATCCAACAAAACCATATATATTTTTAGATTTTTCAAAATCCCCCGCAATCTTCTCCGGATCCTGGTCAAAATTTTCGTCTACATTCAGAATGAAAAATCCTTCACTTTCACCATAACCACCATTATAAAATGATGATGATACTGTTTTTAACTTTTTAGAGAATTTTGCATAAATATATCTTTCATTTTTTTCTAGTAATATTTGCATATATTTCTTCAACCTTTTGAACTATTTCTTCTATCTTTATTCCATTTTTTTCTGCAATGTATACCGACCCTCCTGCTCCTACACCTTCCTTGACAACGCCTGATTCATAATCTCTTAGGCCCTTGTACCTTGATTTTGAAAAATCCAAATTTGCATAATAATATTCTACACCAATTTCTTTTGCAGTTTTTTCAAATGTAGCACTATTATCATTAATCACATATTTTGTAGTAAGTATCTTTTCTGGAATTTTTCCTGATTCTTTCATAAGTGCTGCTACAGCAAGCATTTGAGTGCCTCCTGCAAGAAATATTTTACCACTGTACCCATGGGAAAAGCCAACAACAAAGGCCATCATTGGATCACCAAGTTCCTTTAATGAAGTGTACCAGTCAATTTCTTTTTTTCCAATTCTTTCAATTGCTTTTCTTACTGTTTTCATCTTAAGCTCCAGTGGATTTGAAAAAGACGCAGATGAAACCTTTGATTCATATCCCAATCCAGTTAATATTGCCTGGGCAGTAGTGGTACCTCCAGGTACACTTTCACCTATGTATATTTCATCGAGATAGGACATTTCTCTACCTAATAATTCTGAATTCTCGAGAATTTTTTCTAAATGAGGCAAAGCTGTTTTTTCCGCTATATTCTGACCAGGGATGTTTGTAATGTTAACAAAAGGTATCTTTGGCTCCTCAACTGTACCGGATCGTACAACAAGCAAGGGGAAATTTGCTAGTATCTTGGATGACTTCGTTATTATAGCTGGTGTTGGATGACCTTCAGGTGTGACTGGTATAACATCTATTGATTTTGGCTTGTTATAAAAAAGAAATTCTGCGTCTGCAATGGGTGTATATTTTATCAGCTCCAGATTCTTGCCTGCTACCGTAATGCCCGGAATGGAAGCAACATCAGTATTTGAAATTACAAGGAGAAACATAATTAAAGCAAAATTGAAATAGATAAAATGTATTTTAATCTTTTGATGTTATCCTTGATTTCGTTCTTTACCAACATTCCATCAAAGGGAACACTTGAAAAAGCGTCAAAAGAAGTGTTCCTGCTCCCATTAATAGCTTTAATTATATCTCTTCCTGCTGCATTTATTTTTTATTACCTCTATTTTATTCCATTAATGTTGAGGGCAATTACAGGCATTTTTATTATTTATGCAATCAATGGTCTATTGCACCTGGACGGTCTGGCTGATTTTTCTGATGGTATAATGGTAAAGGGTTCAAGGGAGAAAAAAATCAAGGCACTAAAAGATATAAACACAGGAATAGCTGGGTTATTTTCAGTTATTTTTGTTCTTCTGATTGAAATTTTCAGTCTATATTCCATAAAAATTTCTTTGATCAATGTGCTTTCATTTTTCATAATCTCGGAATTTTCATCAAAATTTTCAATGCTTTCGGGTTTATTAAATAAAGCACAAGGTGAGGGTCTCGGTGCAATTTTTCAAAAGAATTTTAAAAAATGGTTTCTTGTTATTGCTATTTTAATCACCATTCCTTTCTTTTTTCTGTTTAAATTTAATTACTTATTTTCATTCACAGGATTTATAATATCTATAATTATTTCATTAATTTGCAAAAAGAATTTCGGTATGGTGAATGGTGATTGCCTTGGTGCCATGAATGAAATTTCTAGGGCAATTACAATGGTGATTCTATGCTTGGAATTGTGATGGCTGGAGGTAAGAGTACAAGGATGGGCTTTGAAAAGCCCATGCTTGAATTTCGTGGAAAAAAATTCCTAGACATTTCTTGCGAGGCAATAATGAAATCAGGATTGAAATGCATGGTTGCTGTATCTGGCAACGCCCCAAAAACTATGGAATATGCCAGAAGCAAATATGATACATTGCTAACACCCGGAAAGGATTACTGTTATGATGTGAAATTCATTTTTGACAAATTAAAAGAGCCATTCCTTACAGTAGTTTCAGACATACCATTTATCAGCTATCTAGATATAATAGAATTACTGAATGAGTACAGAGGAAGGAGCATGGCAGGAGTAGTAATAAAAAATGGAAAAATGGAATATGTGGGCATTAACATAGTTGCCGGTGATCTCAATGACGAAATACATATTTTCAAGAATGATCTATTATTGTTTAATGTAAATTCATGGAAAGATTTTAAAAAATTATTGGAAAAAATTTAATCCCTGTATTTTGCCAGGACATATGCTATTATGTATGGATTTAATATCAAGAAAATACCTGCAATGGCCAAAGGTAAATCAGTTATGCCATATGCAGATGGATTTATTGTCACAACTCCAAATGCACCAAGCTTGTTAGTTATCAATGCCTCGAATAAGTTTGAATAACCCGCCGGACTTATAAAAAAGTTAGGAGTTTGAGGGAAGCAGTAAAACTCCGACCTTCAGGGAGGAGATACACGGACTTCCCTCA